>NZ_VOBM01000066.1:0-20948 GCF_008370005.1 Pseudomonas sp. ANT_J28 | reverse complement strand
AAGCCGAAGACGGCTTCTTCGAATAGGCCTGATACATAGATGCAACGGGGCGGCGGTTTTTCAAAAGCGGGTAGACAGTGGGGGCGAGTCCATACATAGCAGCTGGCGAAGCCTGCGTTCGGCTGCGGAGCAGTCGTAAAACCTGAGCGCGCGGTCTACCTGACGCAACGCATTGTCTGATTTCACGACTGCTACGCAGCCGAACGCAGGCTTCGCCAGCTGCTACAGGTCGCGTTACGGCGGATTTTTCAGGTTCACTTGAGCCGCATCATCGCAAGGAGTGTTAACAGTTTTGTGACAGAGCAGTGGAGGCGAAATAGTGGCACTGCCGACGGTCGGAAATGATTAAAGAACCGCTCTGTCACGCCGATCTTGCTTACGTGAACTTGCATGGCTTTGGCCACTGGCCAAGGTCGCTGACAGGGATGTCCGAACACCTTTCACGCCTGATCGCGGCGTGTCTCCTCCTTGTCATGAGTATCACTCGATGCTGCAAAAATCCCTGAGAGCACAAATCCTCGCGTTGTTGAGCGGCAGCTTGTTCGCGATGTTGTTGATCGCCCTGGCCTGTTTTCATTTTCTGTCCAACGGTGTTCAGAACTACGCGAATCTGATCGAAGGCCCGCTGCACACCTCGCAATTGATCGATGAAGCCAACCTGCAATTCAAAGTTCAGGTTCAGGAGTGGAAAAACGTCCTGCTGCGCGGCAAGCAGCCTGCGGATCTGGACAAATACTGGAAGCAATTCGAAGACCGTCAGCGCGATGTGCAGGGCGTCCTCGGTGAACTGGCCGGGCAGAAGGGTATCGAGCCGTCACTCAAGACTCGCATCGAACGCCTGCGGGACGAACATCGTCTGTTGGGCGCGGCTTATCAGAAGGGCCGTGACGCCTACGTGGCGGCAGGCGCCGACCCAACGGCTGGCGACACGGCGGTCAAAGGTGTGGACCGCGCAACCAGCGATCAGATGAGCGAGTTGGTCAGCGAATTGCGCAAGCAGGGTGTCGAGCAATCGAAGCTGATCAGCGCCGACGCCGACCGCACCGTGTTGCTGGGGATCATAGTGATGCTCGCCTCGGGTCTGTTGATCGGGTTGTTGAGCCTGTGGCTGGTCAACCGCAATCTGGTGGAACCGATTCGCAAACTGATCGAGTACGTGGCGCAACTCAGCCAGGGTCGTTTCGCCGAACGCGTGGCCAGCACCCGTCAGGACGAGCTGGGAAAACTGGCGATGGCCGCCAATACCCTGCGCGATTTTCTTGCCGAAACCTTCAACCGTTTGCAGCGCAGTGCCCAGGATCTGGACAGCGCCAGCGGTGAGCTGAATTCCATCGCCACCCTGATGGCCAGCGGCACCAACGAGCAGTTCAATCGTACTGATCAGGTGGCCACGGCGATGAACGAAATGTCCGCTACCGCGCAAGAAGTCGCGCGCCACGCTGCCGATGCGGCACGTGCCGCCGACGATGCCGACCAGTCCGCCCAGCAGGGCGAAAAGGTCATGCAGGGCACTATTCACACCATCACCCAAATGCGTAGCGAAATTGCCAATACCGCCACGGTCATCCGTCGCCTGGAAACCGACAGCGGGCGCATCGGCAAGGTGCTGGAAGTGATTCGCGGCATCGCCGAGCAAACTAATCTGCTGGCGCTCAACGCCGCCATCGAAGCAGCCCGTGCCGGTGAAGCCGGGCGCGGTTTTGCAGTGGTGGCCGATGAAGTCCGCAGCCTGGCCCAGCGCACGGCGGCGTCGATCATCGAGATCAACCAGATCATTCAAACGGTGCAAACCGGTGCAGTGGACGCCGCTCAGGCGATTGAAAGCGGTCAGTCGCGCAGTGAGGAAAGTGTCGAGCAAGTGACTCAGGCCGGCGCCATGCTGGAGCGCATCACCCATGCCGTGGAAGCCATCCGCGACATGAATCGTCAGATCGCCACCGCCGCGGAAGAGCAGACGTCGGTGGCCGAAGACATCTCGCGCAACCTCACCGAAATCACCAGCATCGCCAGCACCAATCTGGACAACGTGCAGCGCACCGAAGCTGCCAGTCACAACCTGCACGGGTTGTCGGGGCAGTTGAATGAAGTGACGGCGCGTTTAAGCGCGTAACGGGAATGACTGTGTACCGGTTTGCTTACCGAGTCGGTACACAGTCGCTCTCAAGTCCGCAGTGTCGATGTCGATGATCACGGTAATCCCAAATCCCAATGGAAAACCGCCATGGTCAGCATCACTTCCGTTTCGATCATCCCGACGGCCACGACTGCTTCAAACAAGACTGCCGTCAGTGACAGCACCGAAGACATCTCAGTCACGGCAACCGCCGAGGCGTCCAGCGACACCACCAAGGTATCCGCCGGCGGCGCCCCCGCGGCGAGCGACAGCAGTTCCAGTAGCAGTGAAGAATCCGATACGGTGAAAGAGCTGCGCAAGCAGATCGCCGAATTGCAAAAGCAATTGCAGGAACAACAGCAGCAACTGCAAGCGGCCCAGGCCAGGCAGGAAAGCGCCGAAGCCAAAGCGGCGGACGTCGCGGCGGCTCAGTCGCAGATTGCGACGACTTCGGGGTCATTGCAGACGGCAACGGCGGCGTTGTTGCAGGCGTTGCAGGATTCCGGTTCCAGTACGTCGGGATCGCTGGTCAGCACTTCGGCCTGATATTCCGTTCAGTAGGCATGACCGCTGGTCGGATTCGACGCTTCAAACCCATTGATTCAGAAGGTACCTGTTATTTCTGACAGTAGACGGGACGCATTCCTGACGGCTTGATGATCGGGTCAGCGCAATGGCGCGATTATCCCGATAAGGAGTGTTCCCATGTCTACGCTTGAAGTGTTGGAAAAACTGACGATCCCGAGCATGACGCCGGTCGAAGGTCAGGAGTATGAGGGTGAGGTGTCTTTACCCTCGGCTCCCGGTCTGCGGGCGTCTGTCCCTGGCAAACAGGGTTTGAGCGAAGGGGATCATCTTGAGGTGGTATGGATCACCAAAGCAGGCACTGAAACAGTTTTTACGCATGAGATCACCGAGATTGAAGAAGTAAACCCTGTGCATTTCTATGTGAAGGAAACCTTCATCACACCGGGTTTGGTGACTACCTTTTATGAGGTTGTCAGAGACGACCGAATCTGGCGCTCCAAGCCGTTGATCATTATGGTCAAGTGATTCGAGCCTGGCAGATCACACCGGCAAGCTGAACGTAAACGTCGTGCCCTGTTGCTCGGTCGATACCACGTCCAGTTTTCCGCCATGGGAGTGCGCAATCTGACTGGCAATGTACAACCCCAACCCGAGGCCGGTCTGCGGTGTTCCGCTGGCCGGTCGCGAGTAGGGCCGGAACAGATGTGACAGCGCATCCTCGGCAATCAGCCCCTGATTTTTTACGCTCAGCACGAACTGTCCTTCATTGATCTGCGCGCTGATATCGATCGAGCCATCGGGATCGCCATGAGCAACCGCGTTCGCTACCAGATTGGAGAGTAACTGCGCGACTCGCTCGCGATCGCAATGAACGCTGCGCAGGTCGCCGATGGATGACTCAATGGTGCGGTCGGGGTGGACGCTCTGAACCTCTGATATCACATGCCGCAATGCATCCTCAAGATCCGGGCACGGCTCGATGTTCACGGGAATGCCACGGCCCAGTGAGCCGCGAGCGAAATCCAGAACGTCATCGACCAGTTTGGTCGCACGACGGGCGCTGGTGAGGATGTGCCGGGCCCGTTGCTGATTCGCCGGATCGGGCAGTTTGCGCAGGAGCATTTCGGCACCGGCGCTGATGGCGAACAAGGGGTTGCGCAGGTCATGCCCGAGCACGGCGATGAACTGTTCGCGCAGTTTGGCGGCTTCGCGTTCCTGCCTCAGCGCTGCTTCGGTCTTTTGCAGGTTTTCTTCTGCCTCGATTTGCAGCGCCAGCATTCGGGCGAAGGATTCCATGGTGCTCTGGATCGTGCTGGATTTGAGTGGCGCAGGATTGGGGTCAAGAGCGCAGAGGGTGCCGAAAAAGCGTCCGTCGGTGCGGAAAATCGGCACGGAGATGTAGCTTTCGAACTGATAGCGGCGAGGTGTGTGGTGGTCGCGGTAGAGCGGGTCTTCACTGGCCTTGTCGATGACCACCGAATGATGCGTCTGACGAATTTCGTGGCACAGGGTCGTGACAAGATCCAGCTCACCGCCGACCTGCAAACCGAAATTCAGCTGATCGAGCACCGCACACGCCGTCCACGAGTCTTCGGTGACCCGGGCCACGGCGGCAAAGCGCAGCCCCGTCAGTTCACGGATCACTTGAAGAATCGCCGGCACTGCACTGATCCGACCGATCGTGGCGATGTCTGCTGCCGCTGCTTGCCCCATTTCAATCTATCCCTGCATGAACAGTGTGGTGGGATTCTAGCGGGCTGGCGCCGCGTTGGCGCGACTTGATTGCCTGAATCGGACATGCAAAAAAGCCGCACGATCCGAAAATCGTGCGGCTTATCGTGAGGCGATTACGTGTCTTGTTTGTTGCTCAGTACTTTGCCGGTTTTGGCATCCAGATCTACATCCCACTCAACATTTTTGGCGTCACGGATCTCCACTTGGTAGACATAAGCGCCAGTGGCGGTCTGTTCCAGTTCGGTATCGGTGATGTTTGCTGCGGTGGTGCCTGGATGCTGGGCGAGGGCTGCCTGGTTGAGTTTTTCCAGGTCCATGATGCTGCCCGCCTTGAGCAGACCCGGGATCAGGTCAGGACGAACATCGGCCTGGGCCAGGCCAGCGGTGAGAGTCAGGGCAGCGGCAGTGAACAGGGCAGTCAGGGTTTTCATGAGGTTCTATCCTTGGGTGATTCGTTTAAGTGGGATCAAGTTAACCGGCGCAACTTAATCCACACTTAATTCTCCGAATACGACTGTGTAGCGATCGTTCCCACGTTCATCAATAACCGTTGTTCTGCAGCAATTGCGCAACGCTCGCAGCCGCCGGACGCTTATAGAACTTGAGCAGTTCACCGGCGCGGTTGGTGAAGATGCCGTCGACGCCGGCGTCCATGACTTTCTGGTAATCCACGGCATCGTCGATGGTGTAAACGTGCACCAGCAAGCCCTGATCGTGGGTGTACTGGTTCATCCAGGGTTGCACCAGGTCCGAGTAACTCTGATCACCACCCTTGGTCAGCGCGGCAGAAGGGCCGGTGCCGATCGCGCCCTGGGCTTTGGCGTACTCGACCCATTGCTGGAATTCGGCTTTGTCCTTCGGTTGCTGTTTGGCGTAGTAAGTGGCTTTGTCCTTGTCGCCGGACTCGGCAAACGTCACCTTGGATTGCGGTTCGATACTGCCTTCACCGACCCACAGCAGGAGGATTTTCGGCACTTTCGGCATTTCTTTCTCGAGCAGTTCGAGGCTGCTCTTCTCGAAGGTTTGCAGCACGACCTTGCCTTTGCCCTGGCCGACGGCCAGGTCGCTCTTCGCCAGTTTCGAGCCGGCCGGGCTCAACCAGCCGCGATCCTGGAGTTTTTCCTTGAGGTCGCGCTCGATCCCGGGAAACTGCTTCGGCTCTTTGGTTTCGATGTATAGACCGGGCTTGTGCAGCGGATTGCCTTGGGCAATGTCGATGATTTCGTCGAGGGTCAGAATTTTCAGACCGACATACGAAGGACGCGCGCGATCCGGGTAGGCGGTGTTGAACCAGCTCCCGGCATCGAGGGTTTTCAGCTCGGCGATAGTGAACTCGTTGGCCGGGCGGTCCTTGCGTTCAGGGAATTTGCTGGCGACGTCGGTGGTGCGTTGCAGGTTGTTGTCGTGCAGGGCGAAGAGCACGCCATCCTTGCTGCGTTGCACGTCCAGTTCCAGGTAATCGGCCCCCAGATCGCGGGCCAGTTTGTAGGCCGCGGCGGTGGATTCCGGTGCATCGAACGACGCGCCACGGTGAGCGATCACGGCCGGATGCGGAATGCCCATGCGGGTGGCCAGTGCGGTGGGGCTTGGTTCGCTGGCGGCCTGTGCCTGGCCGAGGCCCAGCATCAGACTCAGCAACAGGGCGCTCTTGGTGAAGGTAACAGGCATGGTCGAGGTCCTTTCGCAGATTTTCAAAGACGTCTCTTTTAACAACTGAGCGCCGCTTGCGCTATCGCCAGACCGACATAAACGTGTTTAAAGCAGATTTTTTCAGCGCTTTTGTGCGCTTCTTTGCAGTACTCTTGGCCCCGGCAGTTACCCCGGCAGAGGGAACGCCCATTCGCTTGCCCTGCGTGTAAACCATCGATCACCGGTCCTTTGCGACCTTTTGTGAGGTTTATCATGCGCATCACTTCCGAGCTCATCTGCCAGGCCGCTGACCAACTCAAAGGCTTCGTCGGCCTCAATCGCAAGACCGGCCACTACATCGTTCGTTTCAGCGAAGACGCCTTCGGCATGGACGTGGCGGATGACGGCATTATTCCCACCAGTGAATTCGTCTGGGCCCCAGATTCCGGGCAGGCCATGACGCTCAAGCGTGAGTTGATTCAGTTGTTGCTGGATCAGAACATCGATGACCGGATCAACATCACCGAGCCGTTGCGGGTGTACATGAATCGGCGGGAGGTGCCGCAGATTTCGGCGGTTCGCAGTCTGGTGCAGAGCTGAGTTTTGCGGTGTTTGTGCTGGCCTCTTCGCGAGCAAGCCCGCTCCCACATGGGTTATGTGTCGATCACAAGACCAATGTGGGAGCGGGCTTGCTCGCGAAGGCGGACTGAAGAACGCCGCATCATTTACTGCTTGAACGCATACGCCCGCTCAACCTTGCACACCCGCGTATGACAAGACGAATACCAGGTCGACCGCCCGCGCTCGCGAATCTCACTGTGCTCGGGATGATGTTTCCACGCCAGAATCGCCGCTTCGCTGGCCCAGTAGGACACCGTAATCCCTAGCCCGTCTTCACCCCGAGCCGATTCCACCCCCAGGAAACCGGGCTGCTCACGGGCCAATTCGACCATGCGCGTGGCGGCCTGCTCGTAACCGTGATCACCGTCGGTACGCAGGGAGGTAAAAATCACCGCGTAGTAAGGCGCTGGCGGAGTCTTGGCGATCATGACTTGTGCCTCTTGCAGGCTGCGATCAACGCACGGACCAGCGGCGGCAGCTTGCCTTTGAGCGCGGCGCGTTCAGGTTGGAACAGCGTCGCGACGAAGAACGGATGCCCGCGCAATTCCAGCGCCCGTAAGTCGCCCGAAGAATCGTGTCCAACGGCGCACAGCTGTTGGGTCAACAACTCACGTTCGAATGCTGGATTAACGCCGTAGCGGCAGCGATAGCCTTCGACTATCTCAGCGCTTTCGTACGCCTGGGCGATCAACGAGCCTTCAACCAGATGGATGCTGTCGACGGCCTCCACCAGCGAACAGGTCAGTGGCGTGAGCAGCGCTCGCGCCGCATCCGGGGATGTTTCACCGTGTTCGGCATCGTCCCAGCCCAGAACATTTCGGGCGTATTCGAGTACGGCGTGTTGAAAACCGCCGCAGGTACCAAGGAAGGGGCGCTGCTGCTCACGGGCAAAACGAATCGCCCGCAACGCACCGTCCCTATCGCGGTAAGGGCTGGCGGGCACGCACCAGAAACCGTCGAAATCAGCCAATGGCGCATCGGTGCTGATGCGGTCGGTGGCCAACCATCGGAACTGCACGTCTGTGTTCGCATGTTCAGCGGCCATGCCGAGGGCGATGGGGATGGCTTGGTGAGCAGTGACGTGCGGATCGTAATCGCCGATCAGGGCGATGCGAATTGGGCGGGTTTCCATGTGTGCGCTCCACGCTTGTTGATTCCTGGCACCCACTATAGATTGGCGTTCACGCACTCAATATTGGCGTTATCCCAATTGATCAATGCACCGATGCACTATCGACTGGATTACCCCGACCTGTCCCTGATCCTCGCGCTGGTGCGCGGCGGCTCTCTGGCCCGGGCATCGGCGCTGTTGAAGGTCGACGTCTCGACCGTATTTCGCGCCGTGCGCCGACTGGAGGCTGCGCTGGGCCAGCAGCTATTTGAAAAGAGCCGCGCCGGCTACTTGCCCACCACCTTGGCGCAAACCCTGGCCGAGCAGGCTGAGCGGGCCGAACAGGCGCTGGAGGCGGCGCGCATTGGCGTGGAGCAGGGCGGTGAAGTCATCAGCGGCACCGTGCGCCTGACCTGCACCGATTCGGTCTTGCAAAGCTTGCTGCTGCCGGCGTTGGCGAAGTTCATGCCCGGCTACCCGGCGCTGACCATCGAGTTGAGTACCTCCAACGACTTCGCCAACCTCAGCCGCCGAGATGCGGATATCGCCTTGCGCCTGACTCGCACACCGCCCGAGCACTTGGTCGGCCGGCGATTGGCTGAGGTGTCGTATCGAGTCTGTGCCAGTGAGGCGTATCTGAAATCGGTCGATTCCGAAGACCTGGCCTCGCTGACCTGGATCGCCCCGGACGATTTCCTGCCCGATCACCCCACCGTTGTGTGGCGCCGTCAGCAGTTGCCCGGCGTCACACCGGGTTATCGCTGCAACAGTATGTTGTCGGTGACTGAGCTGGTACGAGCCGGACTCGGTGTCGCGGCATTGCCGGACTTCCTCATCGGTGAAGGGCTGCAACCGTTGAGCGAGCCGTTACACGGTTACGACACGGCGCTCTGGTTGCTGACCCGCCCGGACTGCCGCGCCTTGCGCTCGGTGGTGACGTTGTTCGATGAGTTGGGGCGGGCGCTTCGATTGCCTTGACCGAGCGCTAAACCTTCGGCTGATCCTTGCGCACGAAATGCTGATGCATTTCCGAGGTCAGGCTTTCGATGCGTTCGGTGAGGGCCTTGGTCATTTCGGTAAGCCGGGTGTTTTGCTCGAGCAGTTCCAGCAGTTGCGCGGTGTTCTGCGCCGCTTGTGCCTGACGCTCACTGTTGGCCACGGCGAGGGATTCGCGGTGTAGCGCATCGGCTTCAGACTGGGCTTTGTCGCGTGCTGCCTGGCGGGTCTGGGCCAGCAGGATCAGCGGCGCGGCATAAGCCGCTTGCAGGCTGAATGCGAGGTTGAGCAGGATGAACGGGTAGAGGTCGAAGTGGGCCACGCCGAACAGATTGAGGCAAATCCATACCACCACGATCAGCGTCTGCGCTCCGAGAAAGGTCGGCGTGCCGAAGAACCGCGCGAAGGCTTCGGCGCGCAGGGCGAACTTGTCGTTACCGAAGGTGGGCGCCAAGTGGGCGTGGGGGCGATGAAAACGCAGATGGTCGACGGGAAGGGCGGGTTTAGTGTCAGAAGTCGTGGTGGTCATGGTGCTCTCTGCATGGCGCTGGGGCTGAGGCTCACTATAGCCCCAGCGCCAGTTTCATTCTGAAACACATTGCGGAGTTTTATTCCACGCTACCGATCACTGCTAAAGCGGCGGACATTGTCATTTATTGCAACTCGATCTAGAGCTGATAGCAGGCCAGAAACATGTCCAGTGCCGACTCCACCACCGTGGTCTGCATCTCGGCTGACAGGCCGGGCAGGCCCATGGAAATCTGTGGCCAGAACGCAAAGGATTTGAGCATTCCCTGAATCTGTTGTGCGGCGAATTCGGGGGCGACCGGTTTCAAACGGCCATCGGCCTGAGCGGCGCGGATCCACACGGTCAGGCCTTCTTCGCGCTCACCCATTCTGGCGACCATGTTCTGGGCGCGCTCGGGAGAATGGATGGTGGCGGCGATGGCCACTCGCGCCAGGTCGAGAAAATTGTCATCGCCCAGCATCTGCAATTTCGCCATCAGCATCCGGCGCATCTGGTCGCGCAGCGGCAGGTCGGGGTGGTAGGACGTTTCCTGTTCTGCCGTCACCCGCGCCCATAATTGATTGAGGATTTCGGCGAACAACTCTTCCTTGCTGGGGAAATGGTTGTACACCGTGCGCTTCGACACGCCGGCGGTGGCGGCGATCTTGTCCATGCTGGTGATGTCGAAACCGTTGGCACGGAATTCGGCAATCGCCGCCTGAATGATGGCTTCGCGTTTTCGGTCAGTGAGGCGCTGTGGAGCTGTCATAAGTACGCTTCGGCAGGAAGAAGTGAGAATTACACTCGGCAGTTTACTTGTGATCGGCTTTGATGCAACCTAGAAACTACACTGTGCAGTGTAATGATTTGTTAATCCTGTGCAGTGAAGAATAGAATCTCCGGCTGATGCGTGCGTGCCTTGGCCATTTATCGTCCCAAGCGGAAAACCGAGAATCATGTGGTTTTCCAGGAGTCATTCAGTCATGGCCACTTCAACTTCCCCTGCGGACAACGTCTCCACGCCTGAAGCATCCCGTCAGGCAGAAGGGAGCTTCCGAAACCATGCGCCCGTGCAACGTGAAGGCTTTCGCAAAATGGTGCGCATCATGTGGAGCATGATCTTCCACAAACCGCACGACACACGCCCGACGGCGCCTGTCCCGGTGCAAACCCTGACTCAGGCAGCGTTGATCGCTGCTCCCAACCACAGCGTTTACCGACTCGGTCATTCCACCGTACTGCTGAAACTGCGGGACAAATTCTGGATCACCGACCCGGTCTTCGCCGAGCGCGCCTCACCCGTGCAATGGGCCGGCCCCAAGCGTTTTCACCAGCCGCCGATCAGCCTCGAAGAATTGCCGCCGATTGAAGCGGTGATCCTGTCCCACGATCACTACGACCACCTCGATTATCAAGCGGTGCTCAAACTGGCGGACAAGGCCAAGCACTTCCTCACACCGTTGGGCGTGGGCGACACCCTGATCAAATGGGGCATCGACGCCAGCAAAGTCCGACAACTGGACTGGTGGCAAGGTACCGAAGTCGACGGCATCCGGTTCATTGCCACACCTTCGCAACACTTTTCCGGTCGCGGTCTGTTTGATGGCAACAGCACGTTGTGGGCCTCGTGGGTGATGATCGACGGTGACACGCGAATCTTCTTCAGCGGCGACAGCGGTTATTTCGATGGCTTCAAACGCATCGGTGAGCAATACGGCCCGTTCGACCTGACGCTCATGGAAACCGGGGCCTACAACGTCGAGTGGCCGCATGTTCACATGCAGCCGGAGCAAACCCTACAGGCGCACATCGACCTCAAAGGTCGCTGGTTACTGCCAATCCATAACGGCACGTTCGACCTGTCGATGCACGCCTGGTACGAACCTTTCGACCGCATTCTGGCGTTGGCCTGGGAGCGTAATGTTTCGATTACCACGCCACAGATGGGGCAGGCGTTCAATGTGATGTATCCGCAGCGGGGTGGAGCTTGGTGGTCGGAGATGGAAAACGTTGGCGATCAGGTGGAGACTCAGAACGCATAACGTTGTGAAGCCGGGCTGCTTACCCTGCAAGCGGCCCGGGCCGACACCTCACTCAACCATCGCATAATCCGCCCGCCCCACCGGATCAGGCGTAGACCCTCTCACATTCATCCCTCTCCCCGGCACAAACCCCGGGAAGAACACCAACCCCTCCGATTCAAACCGATATGCCAGTGCCAGCCGCGTAACATCCAGCACATTGCGTTCATCCTCAAATCGCTGAATAGCGTCAACCGAAACCCCGGATTCCCGAGACAACTCCTCCACACTCCAGCCCAGCATCGCTCGGGCCTGAGCGCAATGTGCGGGGGTGAATTGGAAAAGGGCGATACGTTCCAGGGTGATTTTCATCGCAAGAGAGGCCATGGTGTTCTCCGGGCTCAAGAGTGCTGGTTCAAAATATACTGTGTTTTTGTACAGTTGTTTTAGGCCCGAATCAAACTCATTTTTTGATCGGTTCTATTTTTCCTCTCAGGCAGGAGCGTTGGACCGACTACGCTATTTTTAGGCGGCTCCTGAAAGCTCAATGGGTTTTCAACACCCGTCAGCGGCAATGTTTGAACGTCAGCTTTCTGATTTTCAATACAAGGAAAGGTGGCGTTTCAGAGGCTGTGCGCCACAGCGTTATGCAGGGAAGGGAATCATGAAAAGACTACGTCTGCTATGTACCCTGATCGGTTTTACAAGTCTGCCCGTCCTGGCCGATATGGCATCGTCAAACAAAGATGCCTTTGTGACCAACCTGATGAATCAGATGACCCTGGAAGAAAAAGTCGGCCAACTGCGGCTGATCGCTATTGATGAAAAGATGACTCCCGAAAGGATGTGCCAAGAAATCACTGCCGGGCGCATTGGGGGTACGTACGGCTCTGTGAGCCGTTACGTAAACCGACCCATGCAGGACGCGGCTCAACAAAGCCGCCTGAAAATACCGATGTTTTTCGGCTGGGACGTGATACACGGCCATCGAACCATTTTTCCCATTGGCCTGGCGTTGGCCTCCAGCTGGGATATGGACGCCATCGAGTTGAGCGGTCGAACGGCGGCGAAAGAAGCCAGTGCGGACGGTATCGATTTGACCTTTGCACCGATGATAGATATCGCCCGTGATCCTCGCTGGGGGCGTACATCCGAAGGCTTCGGTGAAGACACCTATCTGGTTTCGCGCATTGCCAAAGTGATGGTTCAGGCCTACCAGGGCAAAAGCCTGAATGCACCCGACAGCATCATGGCCAGCGCCAAACACTTCGCGTTGTATGGTGCTGTCGAGGGTGGACGCGACTACAACAGCGTCGACATGGGCCTGGCCAGGATGTACCAGGACTACCTGCCACCTTATCGTTCGGCGATTGAGGGTGGCGCGGGAGCGATGATGGCAGCGCTTAACTCGATAAATGGCGTGCCAGCAGCTGCCAATGCATGGTTGATGCAAGACCTGCTTCGCAAAGCATGGGGCTTCAAGGGGCTGGTCATCAGCGACCATAACGGGATAACCGATCTGGTTCAGCATGGTGTTGCGAAGAATCACCGCGAAGCGGCCAGGCTCGCGATCAGGGCCGGTATTGATATGAGCATGAACGACTCCTCTTATGGTCCGGAGCTACCCGGGCTGCTTGAGTCAGGCGCTATTTCCCAGAGCAATATCGATAATGCTGTGCGGGAAGTCCTGGGGGCCAAGTACGACATGGGGCTGTTCGAAGACCCTTACCGGCGCATCGGCGTTGCCGGTGAAGACCCCGCTGATAACAATGCCGAAAACCGTCTGCACAGAGCGCAGGCCCGTGAGGTGGCACGCAAGACATTGGTGCTGCTGAAGAATGAAAACGGGCTCTTACCACTAAAGAAAGAGGGCGTGATCGCGCTCATAGGCCCGTTGGCAAAAAGTACCGTCGACATCATGGGCAGTTGGTCCGCAAGCGGCGTGCCCTCGCAATCGGTGACGATCTACGACGGGCTGAAAAGCGCGATGAACCAAGGTTCGCTGATCTATGCCCGTGGCGCCAATCTCACGGAAGATCCGGAGGTTGTTAAATATCTGGGAGTGGCCGAAATCGAGAACGACGCTCGGCCGGCAGTAGAAATGATTGACGAAGCGGTCAAGGCTGCACAGCAAGCCGATGTTGTGATTGCAGTGGTGGGCGAGCCCCGCAGTATGTCTCATGAAGCGGCCAGTCGAACCAGCCTCGATCTGCCGGGGCGCCAGAGTGAATTGATCACCGCCCTGAAAGCCACCGGCAAGCCGCTGATACTGGTATTGATGAACGGCCGGCCACTTTCCATCGGCAAGGAGCAGAAACAGGCCGATGCGATTCTGGAAACCTGGTACAGCGGCTCTGAGGGAGGCAACGCCGTTGCCGATGTATTGTTTGGTGACTACAACCCGTCCGGCAAGTTACCCATCACCTTTCCACGCTCCGTGGGGCAGATCCCGATTTACTACAGCCACTTGAACACCGGCCGCCCCTACCTGCCGGGTGCGCCTCGCAACTACACATCTCAATATTTCGATCAATCCTATGGTCCGCTTTATCCCTTCGGCTATGGACTGAGCTATACCGACTTCAGCCTGACCGACATGGCCCTGTCTTCGACCACACTGAACAAGACCGACAAGCTCGTCGCCAGCGTCATCGTGAAGAATACCGGCCAGCGCGACGGCGAAACGGTGGTTCAGCTGTATATCCGCGATGTCGTTGGCTCCCTCAGCCGTCCGGTCAAAGAACTGAAGAACTTTCAAAAAATCATGCTCAAGGCCGGAGAAGAGAAAGCGGTCCACTTCAGCATTGATGAGAACGACTTGAAGTTCTTCAACGCCCAGTTGGAATACGCCGCCGAGCCGGGCGAGTTCCGGGTGCAGATCGGTCTGGATTCTCAGGATGTGAAGGAGCAGAGTTTTGAGCTGCTATAAGGCCGAGGCACTAGCGGCAGTGGCCTCTCTTTTTGGGCTAACTACTTCACCCCCTCCAGCCAGACGGACGGTGCCTGCCCCAGTACGCGGCGGAACATCGTTGAGAACGCCGCCGGGCTGTCATAGCCAAAATCCAGGGCAATCCGCGTCACCGGTTCGCCGGCCACCAGCCGCGCCAGAGCCAGCACCACGCAAGCCCGCTGCCGCCATTGACTGAAACTCAGACCCGTCTGTTGGCGGAACAGGCGATTGAAAGTACGCACGCTAATGTGCAACTGATCGGCCCATTGCTGGGGCGACTGATGAGCGTCGGGCCGCTGCACAAAACCCTGGCACAACGCGAGTAGCCGCGCATCGACGGGCAGCGGAATGTGCAACGGCAGGTGAGTGCTGCGCGCCAGTTCATGCAGCAGCAAGCCGATCAGCGTACCGTCGCGCCCGCGCTCGTCATAGGCCAGCGGGATCTCCACCGCCTCCATCAGCAAATGCCGCATCAATGGCGAAACGCTGATCACCTGGCAGCGATCCCCCAGATCCACCGCCCCCGGCTCGATATACAAACTGCGAGTACTCACCCCCAGCATCAGCACCTCATGCGCCACCCCCGGCGGAATCCACACCGCCCGCTGAGGCGGCACCACCCAACTGCCGTCGAGCGTGCTGACCTGCATCACCCCGGTGGCGCCGTACAACAATTGCGCCCGCCGATGTGAATGACGAGGCAACAAATGGCCGTGGGAATAATCCGTACCGATGGCCACCACCGGCCGTGGCGTGTGGTCCAGCAGATCAATCGAAACATTGCGCATCGAGCAGTCCCAATGGTTGGCGTAAACGCGAACATTATTGGCTGACTTGCTGAAGCAGGCCAAGGCGCATCGTTCTATCGTCGACCGCTCTCAACTAACGGACGACACCGATGTTCTATCTCCTGCTGGCACTTTTCGGCTGCATGACCGGCATCACCGCGGTGCTGTTCGGCTTCGGCGGCGGCTTCGTCGTCGGGCCATTGCTCTACCGCATGCTCGTGACTAGCCACGGCACAGACGACCCCGTCGGCCAATCGGCGATGCACATTGCTGTGGCAACCTCGACCTGCGTCATGATCGTCAACGCAACGATCGCCACCGGAAAACACCGACGCGCCGGTAATCTCATTCGTCATTACCTGTGGCCGTGGGGCGGGTTTATCGGCGTGGGCGCGGTAGTCGGCGCCGTAGCAGCGATGTGGGCAAGTGGCGAGGTAATTCGCTATGCCTTCATCGCGTACCTGGGCGTGACCATCGCGGATTGCTTGTTGCGAAGTGGCTTTCTTACAGCGTCCGATACCGCCATCCCACGACGATTGGGAAGGGCAGAAGTGTCTGGCGGGGGCGTAGGAATCGGCGCCATCGCTACGTTTCTCGGCGTAGGCGGCAGCGTCATGACCGTGCCATTGTTGCGGCGTTGTGGATTGAACATGTCCCAGGCGACATCCATGGCCAATCCGCTAAGTTTGCCCGTGGCGCTGACCGGGACGCTGACTTACATGGCAATGGCCGGCTTCACCGAGTTTGATCTTGGGCCGTGGTTTGTCGGTTATGTGGATGTGCTGGCGTTTGCAGTTTTGACGGTGGGGTCTATGGTGGGGATTCGGTTGGCTACGCCTTGGATCGGGCGGATTCCGGATCGGGTGCATGCGCGGGTATATGTAGGTTTGCTAGTTTTGGTGATGCTGAGCATGTGCGCCACGTAGGGTTGGAATCGGTAGCCTTATTCGCAACAATACGCCTACGCATTGTTCAAGATTTCACGCAGGAGAATGTCATGTCGATCCTCGAAAGCGACTGGAAGAAATTCAAGGAACTGCGCAAGATCGCGCTCGATCGGTTTTGCCAGGGCGTTCTTGCCGATGCAAAAGCCATTACCCTGCACGGTGCGCTGTCTGCTCACGCTCGATATGGAATGCTCTACGGCTTGATCCATGATCGGAATAAGGACATGGCCCGAGCCTTTGACTATCACAGCCAATCTCGCTCCAGTGCTCTCACCGCTTTAAGGTTGTTTGTCATGCATGACTTGCTGACCGACGCAGAGTTATCAGTGCTCAGTGAAGATGCGCTGGACTACATCTCGGATGTCATTCGCCGGCCCTATGAACTTGAATGGGTCGAAGAGATCGTGCGGCAGGACTGAAAACGGTTATCACCAGCCCTTTATAAGAGAACGATGGATGTGGATCTTCAATTGCACCGAAGCTGCAAGTAACTTCTTCAGCCGCGTGCACAAGGGTAAAAAAATCAACCCGGTGCACAAACCGCCATCGTCCGTCATTGAAGATGATGTGCCTGATGAGTCAGCCGAACAGTGGCTGGTTCACGCCGTCACTGTTCAACGCAAGCATGTGTTGTACGCCATTCACGTAAAAACTCGTTATTGCATGATTTTTGCGGACGTGAAAAAAGCGGACATCGTAGGTTTCGTTCAACGTTTTTCCGAGCGTTGGATAAATGGCGTGATTCAGCATGCAGGGCAACACGACATACTTCGTTGGTTCAACGACGAACTGATAGCGGAGCGATTCCAAGAGAGTTGTCGCGAGTACGTGTTTTACAAACGCGGACATCGCGGTGCGCAGAAACACATCAATGACATCGCCTGGGTGTTTGAGGGATGTGCTGCCGAACGAGGTTCTTTACCCCCTGACGAGTTCTCGGCAGGCCGCTTCGATACCGACATGAACAACTACCCGAGAGGCGGTAAAGAACACAAGGATTACTTCTACCCGGATGAGGAAATGATCGTTCACTGGTTAAGCCGTTACGGCGGCCTTGATGAGCTTGGCATTCAAGCAGCCCGTGAGCGGCACAAGGAAGCGAAACGGGAGATTCGGGAGGTCGTAAGGCAGCTTAATCTCGAAGCGCAATGAGCCGTCGCAATAACGCCGTGCCCCGGTCCTTTAACCTTTGAGCCCTGGCGCCTCACGAATGATGAAGTGATCCAGGTTCTCGATATGGGCACTGAACACCCCGAACATCTGCTCGGGGTTTTTCTTGCTTGGCACCTGCTTCAACTCCGGCGTCACGCCATAAAAGAAGCAATACAACTCTTTCCCGCTCTCACTGGCATGCTTGATCTCTTCCAGAAACGCTTTGCGTTTGCGGTAGTTGTCGATCAGTTTTTTGCTCAGGTAAACGTTTACCGAGTAAGGCTTCTTCTTCGCCTCGTCCGGTTGCTTGAACCAGACCTTCTGTTCGAAATCGATGCGAAAACTTGCGCTGTGGTAATCCTCGATTTTCTTGATCTTGCCCCAGTAAATCAGCCCTTTGTTGTCCAGCAGAAACTCGATTTTCTTGAAGAAAGAACTGTAGGGCGCCGTGTGCTCGCCAATCTTCAGCGGCATGCGCTTGAGCAGCTCCTTGTCCTCGAAATTCGACACAAAACACTCCACCGGATGGGCGAAGACACTGGTTTTGTCTGGTGCTGACTCACGACTCGGGTGCTCGACATTACTGGCCGCAGAAGGCGGTTTCGGATCATCCCGCATCACGTTCGCCGCCACCGCCGGGCTCGACGGCTTACGCACATACTCACGCCGCGTCAGCAACAACTCCGATGGGAAATGCTCCTCGCGACTGTCATCCGTTTCCGCACCGTCCGCGTCCACACCTGACGGCGGCGTCTTGAGGCTGACATAAGGACAATCCGCAACATGCCGGGTGCTGGGCGTGTTCTTGAAGTGCGGGGTGCGAACGTAATTCACATTCTTGGCGTTGAACGTCGTCAACACATTCGCCGCATCGAACGCCAAACGGCAGGTATCGTTCGGGCATTGGAAGTGCTCCTTGGCGGAATCGAACTCCATCGTCTCGTCGAAATTCAAATCCCGCACGTCATAGATCGACAGCTTGTCGTCGAGGCTGAGGCAGTAGGCGAGGTCGAATTTCATGGCGGGCTCGGGTCCTTGAGTGGGGAAGGGTATTAATAGCGGGAGGCGGGGCGGGTTGCACTTACTGTTTTCAACACGCCGCAAAATCAGCGGTAACACACCGTCCCTTGTAGGAGCGAAGCTTGCTCGCGAAAAACCCAAGAACGCCACTGTCTATCTGGTTCTACGCACCATCATTCACAACTTGCAACGGAACACCGCCAAGAGCCGGCTCGCCACGCCTATCGAAAATCTCAGCCTTCAGCTAGCGTGGCCAACTCCATGGAGGTGCCATATGACTGAACGGATAACAGTAAACATGCACGAAGCACAATCCCAGCTCGATCAACTCGCTGAGCTTGCCTGGCGGGGTGATACGGTTGTGATCACCAAGGACGGCAAGCCCTATCTAAACCTGCTGCCTCATGTCAAAACATCTCGGGCACGTAAGCCGGGGCGGTTGAAGGGAAAAATCCGAATTTATGCGGATTTTCAAAAGCCCGCAGTGGACATCACCGAGGGATTTGAGAGTCACCTGTGAGGCAATTGTTCTTAGAAATAGTGGCTATTCGCCCTGTTACGTATTGAAACCCTTTGCTACTTTGACGACGGTAGGAATATTCCTACGGCAATTGTCGATAAAGGGCAGCGCTCGTGGCGATCAAAGCGGTTTCGAAGGAACGAATAGACAAAGCGATGCTGGAGTTTGATCATAAATTTCGGAGTAGGCGTGAGTGGCAAGGATGGGAAAACAACCTAGCTCACCGTTATGCGGTTCACTCGGGCGGTGAACTGTATCCGGCGAAGAAAATCGTCTCTTTGGCGACCGGTATTGCAGTAGGCGAGTTCTCCGGTGGACACCCGACCAACAGTTACCTAGAAAAGCGAGGCTTCACTATTGTGGAGCTATCGCGTGAGGAGGGCGCGCCTGTATTGCAGTTCACGCCGGGGGCTGTTTACGACCGAAAAACTGAGATCAATGGACCGTTCGGTGGAAGCCTGCAAAACGGCATTGCAGCGTCCGCTACCTACCCTGCGATTTTTTTGTTCACGGGCGATAGCGGTGAGCAATACGGGTATGCCGACCATTGGGAAGACGGCGCCTTCTTTTATACCGGTCAAGGACAACGCGGGCCGATGACTTTGACTCGAGGCAACCGAGCCATTGCTGAGCATGCCAATGATGGCCGAGCGCTGCACTTGTTTAAGTCCCGCGGTAAAGGTAATGGCTACGCATACGTGGGCGAGTTTTCTTGCGCCGACATGTTTCAGCGAACCCAGCCGGATGTGAGCGGCCAGGCTCGGACGGCAATTGTTTTTCGATTAGTCCCTGTGGGTATTCCTAGTGGAATGATTGAGGCTGAAGAAGAGGATGAGGAAAAGGCTAACCTTCCCGACTCTCTGGCTGCTGCGCGGTTGGCTGCGCTGGCTGCATGTAAGCCTGGCAGTGATGAGTTAGGGCAATCCGCTCCTCGTAAGATCTATCAGCGCAGCCGTAAGGTTGCGCACTATGTGCTGATGCGTGCCGAGGGTGCATGCGAGAGCGGTGAGAAGCCGGCCCCTTTTATGAAAAAGGATGGCAAGCCCTACCTAGAGCCGCATCACGTCAACCGGCTCTCAGATGGTGGGTTAGATCACCCACGCTATGTGGGGGCTGTATGCCCAAGTTGTCATCGGGAAATTCATTCTGGAGTGCACGGGGCGTTGGTGAATGAGAGGCTGAAGCAACGGCTGGAAGTAATTGAAAGCTGATTGAGCGATGCGCCAAGGCAATTGGCCCTAATCTCAAGAGCGCTTCAGTCGCTTTCTTTTTTACGCTCATAACATCGCCGAGGGTTGAAAACCCTCGGACGATACTGAGTGGACTGTCTACGAAAATTCCTACGGTGAACTGCGACGCTTCTTTCTGTCGAACCTACAAGATCTAACCGATCGAATGCTTCGAAGAGTAAAGCGCCTCCAAGACCTTACGCCACCAAGGCTTAACCGCTGGAACGCGCCGCCGCGTGCGATTGAGCAACAGATAAGGCATATCCCGCAGCCGAATCCAGCCTTCATCCTGCCAATGCAACAGACTCAACGACATCTCCGGCCAATCCAACAGACTCAACATCGGCCGATCAGAGTTCGATTGCCCCGCATCACGCAAGGCTGGCACCACTTGATGAGTCAACCATTCACGCAGCAACCGATGCCCTGGCGCGTAGTGATATACCAGCAATGCATACGCACCGGACTCGCTGATCATCAACCGTTTCTCCGGTTGGCCGTGGTACTCAATCAACAACGTATGTCTCTGATCCTCGTCCAGTTTGCTGACCACACGATCATTCAGATGGAAACCCATCAAACGACCCAGATCTCGGGCACAGAACCATGGTTGGTTTTCTAGGAGGAGGGCATGGAGGGCAAGGTTGTGGCGAGTGAAGACTGTTACAGAGAAGGGATCAGTCATGACTGATCTCCAGAATGGCGAGAGTGCGGGGTAAATCGTGTTCAGGCATATCCAGTACCTCTACGTGTAGATTTAGGAGGGCCTGACCCCAACGTAGAGTGGACTTAAAAAATCCCAACGAGCAAAGCCTTCGCACATCCGAACGACAAATCACCAAAGGGTGAGTTGCGTGTCTGTGTGATTGACCAAGCTTTCTACGTTGGGCGTTTCTTAGGCACCTGAAATGGAGCTTAGAGTGCGGATTCCACGCCATCCGGACACTCAGCCCACCAACATCCGGACACTCATTCCACGCTCATTCGGACAGGCAGTCGGAGCGCAGCGACGCAGGTTTGCATTGTTAGTCTGAAGTCCCTGTTGCCGTCAATTTCGTTGCGCGCCTGCGCATCGATTCGC
>NZ_VOBM01000065.1:0-21904 GCF_008370005.1 Pseudomonas sp. ANT_J28 | reverse complement strand
CTCAGCAAAATCCAAAACCGCGCTTAAATCCTGAGCAACAGACATAAAAAATCCGGAATCCTTATCAGATTCCGGATTTTCCTGCTGCCTGAGGATTAGTCAACAATCCTTAAGTGAACAGCATTGCGGCCAGGTGCCGGGTTTGTTGTTTTCGGGATTTACCCAAATCCCTGTGGGAGCATTCCTTCAGTCTATTCGCGGTATCCTGCGCGTTCTGAATACGGACGCTTTTCCATGCTGGTGATATCCAACAACGTGCATCTGCCGGATGCCGAGATCGAGTTGACCGCCATTCGTGCCCAGGGCGCGGGGGGGCAGAATGTCAACAAGGTCTCCAGCGCCATGCACTTGCGCTTTGACATTCCGGCCTCGTCCTTGCCCGAGTTCTACAAGGAACGGCTGCTGGCGTTGCGTGACAGTCGCATCACCAGCGAAGGGGTGTTGATCATCAAGGCCCAGCAATACCGCACGCAAGAAGCCAACCGTGCCGATGCGCTGGAGCGGCTGACCGAGTTGATCCTCAGTGCCACCAAGGTCGAAAAGAAACGTCGCCCGACCAAGCCGACCCTCGGTTCGAAAAAGCGTCGGTTGGAGTCCAAGACCAAACGCGGCAGCATCAAGGCTGGGCGTGGCAAGGTCGACTTCTAACGCGCGTCTCTTTCTTCGCGATACTTTGGAGCTTGCCGGTACAGATAAACGCTAAGCATCAACCCGCTTAAAGCGGCGAGGGCGGCGAACAGGAAGATCGAGGCAAAGCCAAAGCCTGCTGCAACGGCACCCGCCACTGGCCCGGTGATCCCCAGCGACAAATCGATGAACAGCGAATAAGCCCCGACTGCCGCACCACGGCTGGAGGCCGGCACCAGGTTGACCGCTTCCACGCCCAGCGCGGGGAACACCAGCGAGAAACCGAACCCGCTCAGCGCCGCACCGGCCAGTGCCCAATGAGCGTCCGGCGCCAGCCATAGCAGCAACAGTCCCAGTGTCTCCACCGACAGGCAGGCAATCGCCACGCGAAAGCCACCGAGGCGGTTGATCAGGTTGCCGAACAGCAGCCGCGCACCAATAAAACTGGCACCGAACAAGCTCAAGCACAGCACCGCATTGGACCAATGCTGAGTCGCGTAATAGAGGGTGATGAAGGTGGCGATGGTGCCGAAGCCGATCGAGCCCAGCGCCAGACCGCACCCGTGTGGCAGCACTCGCCCCAGCACATGCATGAACGGCAAGCGTTCACCGACAACGATTGGCGCGGCGGTTTTCGGCCAGGCCAGCACGAGGCCGAGGACGGCCAGCAGCACGATGCTCACGCCCATGCTCCACAAACCCAATTCACCGACCAGCCACACCCCCAGCGGGGCGCCAATGGCGATGGCGCCATAGCTGGCGATGCCATTCCAAGAGATGACTTTGGCGGTGTTGGCCGCACCGACCCGGCCAATGCCCCAGCCGATCGAACCCGAACCCACCAGGCTTTCCGCACTGCCAAGCACTAATCGGCCGATCAACAGGCTGATCAGGCTGAGCATCGGCAGGTTCTGGGTCCAGGCCGAAATCAGCATGAACACACCGCTCAAACCGCAGCCGGCGAGGCCGTACATCACGGCGAGTTTGCTGCCCTTGTTGTCGATGATTTTCCCGGCATACGGACGGCTGAGCAGGGTGGCCAGGTATTGCACGCTGATCACCAGGCCGGCGATTACGGCGCCGAAGCCCAGATCGCTGTGGACGTAGCCCGGCAACACGGCCAGGGGAATGCCGATATTCAGGTAGCCGATGAAGGTGAACAGGACGATGGAAACGACTTGCAGCGTGACCGCCAGGGGGCGCTGGTTTTCAGACATGGGTAAAGATCCACGGGGAAGCAGGATAGATAGGCTGCTTATGATAGCGGCGCGAGCGGCTGCGGGTCGTGGAAAAAGTAAAACTATTTGTCGGGCGGGGATGAATCAGGGGTTGGCGGGAGCGACCAGATGCGTGGTGACCAGGGCGGCCAGGGCGTTTTCTTCGCTACCGAAGCGGGCGAGCAGCGCGGCGCGTTTCTCGGGGGAAAGGCGATTCCAGATATCGATCATTTTCTCGGTGGTACCGATCAGGACGCTGGCTTGGGTTTCGCTGAAGTCGTCGGTCATGGTGGGCAACTCATGGGTTTCAGGCGGTGTGGAAAGCGCATGTTAGCGCTTTCCACACGGTCTGGCATTGCAGGTGAATCAGTCTTCGCTGTCGGCCTTGCGGCGTTCAGTGGCTTCTTTCGGCTCGGGCTGTTGGGCACCGGCTTGTTGCGTGGGCGTCTGCTCAGTTTCGTGCAGGCTTGGGAAGGGGAGATTAGGGATCTCGTGCATATCGCGCTCCTCGCAAAGTCTGTTGATAGATCTGGTAGATCCGCGCTTTTAAAAAGCTTGGGGAGGATACAGCAGAAGAAATGACAAAAAGACTTTTATATCCAATTGTTGCGACGGATGGGGTTGTCTAGACAGGTCTGCAGGAGAGGGCGACATCATTCACAAGCGGGCTTGCTCGCGAACGCGGTGTGTCAGGCAACGATGATGTCGACTGATACTCCGCCTTCGTCGGAACGCCCCCCGGAGCACGCCCGCTCCCACAGGGTGACTTGCAGTGCTTGATGGTTACTTGCAGACTTCGGCGATTGCCTCGGCCAGCAAATCCAGCCGGGTTGCATCAATCCCGGCAACGTTAGCCCTGCCTGAGTTGACCATGTAAACGCTGTGATGATCGCGCAGTTGTTTGACCTGGTCCGGCGTCAAACCTGTGTAGGAAAACATCCCGCGCTGCACGCCGATGTGCGCAAAGCGCTCGCGCAAACCATGAGGTTCAAGCGCTTCAACCAAACCGCTGCGCAGTTGGGCGATACGCAAACGCATGGCTTCCACTTCGTCAGCCCAGAGGCTTTTCAGCTCTGGATCACCGAGGATGGTCGCTACCACAGCAGCGCCGTGATCCGGCGGTGTCGACCACAGGTTGCGGGCGATGTTGGCCAGTTGGCTGCGGATATCCACCAGCTTGTCAGCAGTTTTCGCGCAGACAATCAGCGCGCCGGTGCGATCGCGGTACAGGCCGAAGTTCTTCGAGCAGGAACTGGTGATCAGCACTTCAGGTAACGCGGCAGCGAATAGCCGAGTCGACCAGGCGTCCTGTTCCAGGCCATCGCCGAAGCCCTGGTAGGCGAAGTCGATCAGTGGCACCAAATCGCGACTGCGCACCACGTCCAGCACCCGGCGCCAATCGTCATGGGACAGATCGAAACCGGTCGGGTTATGGCAGCAGGCGTGCAGCAGCACCACATCGCCCTTCGGCGCTTCATTGAGTACCGCGAGCATCGCCTCGACGTCGAGGCGGTTATCGCTGCCGACGTACGGGTAATGACTGACCTTGACCCCGGCTGCCGCGAAGATGGTTTCGTGGATCGGCCAGGTCGGGTTGCTCAGCCACACGCCACGGCCTGGAAGGCACTGGGCGATGAAGTCGGCACTCAAGCGCAGCGCGCCGGTGCCGCCCGGCGTTTGCGTCGCGCCGGTCCGTTGTTCGGCGATCAGCGGGGAATCGGCACCCAGCACCAATTCAACGATGGCCTTGCCGAACGCCGGTTCACCGTGGCCACCGATGTAGGTCTTGGTGGTCTGGCGATCCACCAGACGTTGCTCGGAGAGCTTCACGGCCTGGGGAATCGGTGTCAGGCCCTGGGCATCTTTATAGACGCCCACGCCGAGGTCGAATTTGCGCGGGTTGGGGTCCTGCGCATAGGCCTCCATCAGGCCGAGAATCGGGTCGCCGGGTACTCGACCGATGGCGTCGAAATGCATTATTTGCGGCCCTCGGCGTCCTTGGCCACTTCGTCAGTGCGCGCGGCCATGATGAAGTCGTTGCGATGCAGGCCTTTGATGGAGTGACTCCACCAGGTCACGGTGACTTTGCCCCACTCGGTCAGCAGGCCCGGGTGGTGACCTTCAGCCTCGGAGATTTCACCAACGGCGTTAGTGAACGCCAGTGCGTGTTTGAAGTTCTTGAACAGGAAAACTTTTTCCAGCTGCATCACGCTGTCGCGCACTTCAATGTTCCAGTCCGGGATCTGCTTGATCAGTACCGGCAGTTCTTCGTCGCTGACCTGTGGAGCGCCGGCTTGGCAGGCTTCGCAGTGGGCTTGGTTCAATGTGGTCATGATGGGTTCCTGAAATCGAATTATTGGAATTCGGCCGTCAATTCACCACGCTAAACCAAAGCGTCGGTTCCTGACAGGCTCACTTGATTCTAAAAGCTGCGGATCACGCAGCCTTTGGCGGAAATTTTGGTGTGTGCAAGCCCAGCTGCATGCCTTGCTTGACCATGCCCATGATGTCTTCGTGGGCGAGGTCGAACAGGCGCTTGAGGTTTGGCAGGACAAAGTACAGCGGTTGCAGGATGTCGATGCGGTACGGCGTGCGCATGCATTCCAGCGGATCGAAGGCCTGATGCTCAGGTTCGTCCGACAGGCAGTAAACGGTTTCTTTCGGCGAGGAGAGAATGCCGCCGCCGTAGATGCGCTGGCCTTGTGGCGTGTCGACCAGGCCAAACTCGATGGTCATCCAGTACAAACGCGCCAGGTACACGCGTTCTTCCTTGGAAGCCTGTAGGCCAAGTTTGCCGTAGGTGTGGGTGAATTCGGCGAACCAAGGGTTGGTCAGCAGCGGACAGTGGCCAAAGATCTCGTGAAAAATGTCCGGCTCTTGCAGGTAATCCAGTTCTTCTCGGGTACGAATAAACGTCGCTACCGGAAACTGCTTGTTAGCGAGCAATTCGAAAAAGGTCTGGAAGGGGATCAGTGCGGGGACTCGAGCAACCTGCCACCCGGTGGTTTCGCCGAGGACCTTGTTTATCTCGCCGAGTTGCGGAATGCGGTCGTGGGGCAGACCGAGTTTTTCGATACCGTCCAGGTATTCCTGGCACGCACGACCCTCGATCACTTTCAGTTGGCGAGTAATCAGCGTGTTCCACACCGCGTGTTCTTCGGCGGGGTAGTCGATAAAACCTTGCGCATCGGGCTCGCGAGCCACGTATTGCGTCTGCTTCATGCTGCTCTCCTGCTAGGGGATTTCGTTCTTGTTATGTCCTGCTATGGACCTAGAAATACCTCAAGAAATGCAGCGTTGCAGCACGTGAGTCGCGCTGCGTGTAGGAAAATTCGTCGATTTTTGTAAAGTATTCGTTACGGATCGGCCGCTATGGCGCAGGGATTGAGATTTGCGGGTTTGAAATGGCGTGCAGGTGTCACATAATCTTGACGACTAATTGAGTCACTCAGTAAAAAAAATATGTCCGAGGCACTGCGAATACCCCTGTGGGAGCGGGCTTGCTCGCGAAAGCGTCGGCACATCCGACATTGATGTATCAGACAGTCCGCTTTCGCGAGCAAGCCCGCTCCCACAGGTTATGCGCTCGGCATTAACCTCACTCACCGCTTTTTCGGGCCTTTATATGCGTATCAAAGTCCACTGCCAGAACCGCATCGGTATCCTGCGCGACATTCTCAACTTGCTGGTGGAGTACGGGATCAACGTCGCTCGCGGCGAGGTCGGCGGTGAGCATGGCAATGCGATCTACCTGCATTGCCCGAACCTGATCAACATTCAGTTTCAGGCATTACGTCCGAAATTCGAGTCGATTGCCGGGGTCTTCGGCGTCAAGCGCGTAGGGCTGATGCCCAGCGAACGTCGGCACATGGAGCTCAATGCTTTGCTCGGCGCCCTGGAGTTTCCGGTGCTGTCGATCGACATGGGCGGCTCGATCGTCGCGGCCAACCGCGCGGCGGCGCAGTTGCTCGGCGTGCGGGTAGATGAGGTGCCGGGGATTCCGCTGTCGCGTTACGCGGAAGATTTCGACTTGCCAGAACTGGTGCGCGCCAATAAGTCGCGGATCAACGGGTTGCGGGTGAAGGTGAAAGGTGACGTGTTTCTCGCCGACATCGCGCCACTGCAATCGGAGCATGACGACAGCGAAGCCATGGCCGGTGCGGTTCTCACGCTACACCGCGCCGACCGGGTCGGTGAGCGCATCTATAACGTGCGCAAGCAGGAACTGCGCGGCTTCGACAGTATTTTCCAAAGCTCGAAGGTGATGGCCGCGGTGGTGCGCGAAGCCCGTCGCATGGCGCCGCTGGATGCGCCGCTATTAATAGAAGGTGAAACCGGTACGGGTAAAGAGTTGTTGGCGCGAGCCTGCCACCTGGCGAGTCCGCGGGGCCAGTCACCGTTGATGGCGCTCAACTGCGCCGGTCTACCGGAATCCATGGCTGAGACGGAGCTGTTCGGCTACGGCCCCGGCGCTTTCGAAGGGGCGCGGGCCGAAGGCAAACTCGGTCTGCTGGAGCTGACGGCGGGCGGTACGCTGTTTCTCGATGGCGTCGGGGAAATGAGCCCGCGTTTACAGGTGAAATTGCTACGTTTCCTGCAGGACGGTTGCTTCCGTCGTGTGGGCAGCGATGAAGAGGTTTATCTGGATGTACGGGTGATCTGCGCGACGCAGGTCGACCTGTCCGAGTTGTGCGCACGCGGTGAGTTCCGCCAGGATTTGTATCACCGCTTGAACGTGCTTTCACTGCACATCCCGCCACTGCGCGAATGCCTCGATGGTTTGACGCCGCTGGTGGAGCACTTCCTCGATCAGGCCAGTCGGCAGATCGGTTGCCCGTTGCCGAAACTGGCGCCGGCGGCGATGGAGCGGCTCAGTCACTACCATTGGCCGGGCAACGTTCGGCAATTGGAGAACGTGTTGTTCCAGGCGGTTTCGTTGTGTGAGGGTGGCACGGTCAAGGCCGAACATATTCGCCTGCCGGACTACGGCGTGCGTCAGCCACTTGGCGATTTCTCACTCGAGGGCGGGCTGGACGAGATTGTCGGGCGGTTTGAAAAAGCGGTGCTGGAGCGTTTGTATTCCGAGCACCCGAGCAGTCGGCAACTGGGCAAGCGTCTGGGGGTTTCCCATACCACCATTGCCAACAAGTTGCGTGAGTATGAGGTTGGCAAGACTGAGTCTTAGCCGATAGCTGTTTTGCCTGTGATGGCCCCTTCGCGAGCAAGCCCGCTCCCACACTTGACCGCATTTTTTCTGGAGGAACTCGA
Source organism: Pseudomonas sp. ANT_J28 (assembly GCF_008370005.1). NCBI lineage: Bacteria > Pseudomonadati > Pseudomonadota > Gammaproteobacteria > Pseudomonadales > Pseudomonadaceae > Pseudomonas > Pseudomonas sp. ANT_J28. Next base: position 14,792 of record NZ_VOBM01000065.1, on the reverse strand, counting down.
TCAAGTGTGGGAGCGGGCTTGCTCGCGAAGGCGGTAGCGGCCGTTGCCCAAGGTCAAGCCTTGCCGCGAAGCGGCATAACACCGCCGGTTTTTCGTCTTTGACACAATCCTCAACTCCCCTCTGAGCCCCTCAAGTCCTTTGTTTGCCGGGCCCTGCGCCGCCAGAAAAAAGTTGGTCTGCAAATTGCTTATGGCTCAGCAGTACAGCAGTGGGCGGCAAACGTCCGGCATGCAGAGGAAAGAGTGTGGACAAGTACCTTTATGTGGCAATGACCGGCGCCAGCCAGAATGCACTGGCGCAGAAGGCTCATGCCAACAACCTGGCGAACATCTCCACCAACGGCTTCCAGAAAGACCTGGAGCAGGCTCGTTCGATGCCGGTGTTTGGTGACAGCTTTCCGGCGCGTGCGTTTGCCCTGTCCGAACGTCCGGCCACCGATTTTTCCCCTGGCGCATTGGTGGAAACCGGTCGCGACCTCGATGTCGCGGTGCAAGGCAATGGCTGGATCGCCGTGCAGAACCCTGACGGCGGCGAAAGCTACGTGCGCACCGGCAGCCTGAACGTCGACGCCCTGGGCGTGCTGCGAGCGGGCAACGGTATGCCTGTGATGGGCAATGGCGGGCCGATTGCCGTGCCGCCCGAGCAGCAAATCGAAGTGGGCGAGGACGGCACCATCAGCATTCGTGCGATGGGCGAAGGTCCGCGCGTGATGGCGGAAGTCGACCGCATCAAACTGGTCAATCCTGACTTCAAGAACATGACCAAAGGCCTGGACGGTTCGATCCACACCAAGGACGGCAAGCCGGCGCAAGCCGATGCTGGCGTCAAACTGGTGTCCGGTTTCCTTGAGTCGAGCAACGTCAATGCCGTGGAAGAGATGACCTCGGTGCTGGCGCTGGCCAAGCAGTTCGAGCTGCACATCAAGATGATGAACACCGCCAAAGAAGATGACCAGGCCATGGCTCGGGTCTTGCAGATCAGCTAATTATCAGAACGTCGCGCCGTAAAACAGGCGCACGAGGAGAATCGAATGCTTCCGGCTCTATGGGTTGCCAAAACAGGTCTGTCCGCCCAGGACACCAACCTGACGACCATTTCCAACAACCTGGCCAACGTGTCGACCACGGGTTTTAAACGTGACCGTGCCGAGTTCCAGGACTTGCTCTACCAGATCAAACGCCAGCCAGGCGCCCAGTCGACCCAGGACAGTGAACTGCCGTCGGGTCTGCAATTGGGTACCGGTGTGCGCATTGTCGGCACCCAGAAAAACTTCACCGCCGGCAGCCTGCAAACCACTGAGCAGCCGTTGGACATGGCCATCGACGGTCGCGGTTTCTTCCAGATTCTTCAGCCGGACGGCACGACTTCCTACACCCGTGACGGTACGTTTCACCTGGACTCCAACGGTCAGATCGTGAACTCCAGCGGCTTTGCCCTGGAACCGGCCATTGTCATTCCGAACGATGCCCAGACCTTCACAGTCGGTCGCGACGGTACCGTGTCCATCACCGTTGCCGGCAACCCGGCCTCCCAGGTAATCGGCAACCTGCAAACCGCCGACTTCATCAACCCGGCTGGTCTGCAAGCCGTGGGCAACAACCTGTTCCTGGAAACCGCGGCCAGTGGCGCGCCGCAAGTCGGCACCCCGGGCCTGGCCGGTTTCGGCACCACGCTGCAGAACACCCTGGAAACCTCGAACGTCAGCACCGTTGAAGAGATGGTCAACATGATCACCACTCAGCGCGCTTACGAGATGAACTCCAAGGTGATCTCGACCGCCGACCAGATGCTCTCGTTCGTAACGCAGAATCTGTAATCAAGTCTATGAGGCGGCCATCAGGTCGCCTGCAACACCGTGAGGTAGGGTCATGAATCGCTTCGTATCTGTTCTGGCACTGAGTGGGATCGCCGCGCTTTCGGGCTGCGTCGGTCCGACGCCCAAACCCAATGACCCTTACTACGCCCCGGTGTTACCGCGCACGCCGCTGCCGGCGGCGGCCAATAACGGCTCGATCTACCAGGCCGGTTTCGAACAGAACCTGTACAGCGACCGCAAGGCGTTCCGGGTCGGCGACATCATCACCATTACCTTGAACGAGAAGACCCAGGCCAGCAAAAACGCCAATTCCCAGGTCGGCAAGAACAGCAAGACCAGCATTGGCCTGTCCTCATTGTTCGGCAGTACGCCCAACACGAATAACCCGCTGGGCAGCGGTGACCTGAGTCTGGATGCCGCTTACAGTGGCGACCGCGCGACCAAGGGTGACAGTAAAGCCGGGCAGGGCAACAGCCTCACTGGCTCGATCACGGTGACCGTCGCCGACGTGTTGCCCAACGGCATCATCGCCGTGCGCGGCGAGAAGTGGATGACCCTCAATACCGGTGACGAGCTGGTGCGGATTGCCGGTCTGGTTCGGGCCGATGACATCTCGACTGACAACACCGTTTCGTCGACCCGTATCGCCGATGCACGCATCACCTATTCGGGCACCGGTTCGTTTGCCGATGCGAGTCAGCCAGGCTGGTTCGACCGTTTCTTCCTCAGCCCGCTGTTCCCTTTCTAGGTGGCCACGTTGAATCTCAAACACCTGATGGTGGCCGCTCTATTGCTGTCCGCAGCCTTCAACGCTCAAGCCGAGCGGCTGAAGGATATCGCCAGTATTTCCGGCGTGCGTTCCAACCAATTGATCGGCTACGGCCTGGTGGTTGGACTTAACGGTACCGGCGACCAGACGACGCAAACCCCGTTCACCCTGCAGACGTTCAACAACATGCTCTCGCAGTTCGGCATCAAGGTGCCGCCAGGGTCGGGCAACGTACAGTTGAAGAACGTCGCGGCAGTGTCGATCAGTGCTGATTTGCCGGCGTTCGCCAAACCCGGTCAGCAGGTCGACATCACGGTAGCGTCCATCGGTAACTCCAAGAGCCTGCGCGGCGGCACCTTGCTGCTGACGCCGCTCAAGGGCATCGACGGCAATGTCTATGCGATCGCCCAGGGCAACCTGGTGGTCGGCGGTTTTGATGCCGAAGGTCGCGATGGTTCGAAAATCACCGTCAACGTTCCGTCGGCCGGTCGTATCCCGGGTGGTGCGTCGGTTGAGCGTTCGGTGCCGAGCGGTTTCAACCAGGGCAACAGCCTGACGCTGAACCTCAACCGTTCGGACTTCACCACGGCCAAGCGCATCGTCGACAAGATCAATAACATGCTCGGCCCTGGCGTTGCCCAGGCCCTCGACGGCGGTTCGATTCGTGTCAGCGCGCCACTCGATCCGAGTCAGCGCGTCGACTACTTGTCGATCATCGAGAACCTTGAAGTCGACCCGGGTCAGGCGGTGGCGAAAGTCATCATCAACTCCCGTACCGGCACCATCGTGATCGGCCAGAACGTCAAGGTTTCCCCGGCCGCCGTGACCCACGGCAGCCTGACCGTGACCATCACCGAAGACCCGATCGTCAGCCAGCCCGGCCCTCTGTCCAATGGGCAGACGGCGGTCGTGCCGCGCTCGCGGGTCAACGCCCAGCAGGAAGCCAAGCCGATGTTCAAGTTCGGCCCGGGCACCACCCTCGACGAAATCGTGCGTGCGGTGAACCAGGTCGGCGCAGCACCGGGTGACTTGATGGCGATCCTTGAAGCACTGAAGCAGGCCGGCGCGTTGCAAGCCGACCTGATCGTGATCTGAGGACGGCGACCATGGATATGCGCAAGGGCGGATTGGGGGTCAGCAGCAACGATTCGGGTTCCTATTCGGACCTGAATCGATTGAACCAGCTCAAGGTCGGCGACAAGGACAGTGACGGGAACATGCGCAAGGTTGCGCAGGAGTTCGAATCACTGTTCCTCGGTGAAATGCTCAAGTCCATGCGCTCGGCCACTGAAACGCTGGGCCAGGACAATCCGCTCAACACGCCGGCCGCCAAGCAATACCAGGAAATGTACGACCAGCAGTTGGCCGTTTCCATGTCCCGTGAGGGTGGTGGCATTGGTCTGGCTGACGTGCTGATGCGTCAGATGTCGAAGAACAAACCGCTGGCGCCGGGCGAGGCCGCTGCCGCGTCAGCCGCCAAGCAAGCAGCCGCGAAAGCCGCCGTGGAAACACCGATTGCGGCCGGTACGGTCGCCACCAACGGGCCGTTGTCGCGCCTCAATGGTGAGCGTCCGTTGTGGGCTTCGCGCTCGGTGAGGTCGCCAGCCAACGCGGGCGAGGGCGCTCACCGCAATGACATGGCGCTGATCAATCAACGGCGTCTGGCACTGCCGCCGAAACTGGCCGACCGCTTGCTCGCAGGGTTGGTGCCGTCGGCATCGACCACTGCCGCGACCGTCACGACGGCGCAGAACAAAATCCAAATGCCGCAGAGCACCAAGACCGGTGTCGGTCCCCTGTACAACGGCGATTGGCTGGCTTCGCAAACGGATACGACATCCAGTGGGCGCCTGCAGGTTTATGGCCGGGCCATGGCGCAAATACCGCTGGCACCGGCGAAGAAAGCGTTCAGTTCCGCCGACGAATTCGTCAACACCATGTTGCCAATGGCCAAAGAGGCCGCCGAACGCATTGGTGTCGATCCGCGTTACCTGGTGGCGCAGGCCGCCCTGGAAACCGGTTGGGGTAAATCGGTCATGCGCGCACAGGATGGCAGTAGCAGCCATAACCTGTTCGGTATCAAGGCTGGCAGCAGTTGGAAAGGCGATTCGGCGCGGGCAATCACCAGCGAATTCCGGAACGGCGAGATGGTCAAGGAGACGGCTCAGTTCCGTTCCTATGACTCTTACAAGGACAGCTTCCATGACCTTGTGACGCTGCTACAAACCAACAATCGCTATCAAGATGTTGTGAAGTCGGCCGATAACCCAGAACAGTTTGTGCGCGAGTTGCAAAAGGCCGGTTACGCAACCGACCCGGACTACGCAAGCAAAATTTCGCAGATAGCCAAGCAGATGACGAGTTACCAGAACTACGCTGCGGCGGGCGCTACCACCACGCCTCTATAGGCATAAGCTATAAGGTTTGAACCATGAGTTTGCTCAACATCGGGATGTCGGGGCTGGCGGCTAGCCAATCGTCGTTGATGACTACGGGTAACAACATCGCCAACGTCGATACCGCGGGTTACTCGCGTCAGCAGACCGTGCAGGGCACCAAAGCCTCGCAGCAGTTCGGCAATGTCTACATCGGTACCGGCACGACCCTGGCCGATGTGCGTCGGGTGTACAACAGCTACCTCGATGCACAGCTGCAGACCACGACTTCGCTCAACAGTGATTCGGCCGCGTACCTGAATCAGGTCACGCCGCTGGACAAGTTGCTCTCCGACACCAGCACCGGCCTGAACGGCGCACTGACCAAGTTCTTCGCCTCGGTGCAGAACGTCAACGCCAAGCCGGGTGACGATGCTTCTCGCCAGTTGCTGCTCAGCGATGCCCAGGCCTTGAGCAACCGTTTCAATTCAGTGTCCAGCCAGTTGAACGAGCAGAACGCGAACATCAATGGCAACCTGAAGAACATGGCCGATCAGGTCAACAAACTGGCCACCACCGTGGCGCAGTTGAACCAGAAGATTACCGAGATTTCCAGCTCCGGCGGCATGCCGAACGAGCTGCTCGACGCCCGTAACGAGACCGTACGCCAGCTCTCGACCTTTACCGGCGCGCAAATCGTCGAACGCGAAGGCAACGTCGATATCTACTTGGGCAGCGGCCAGCCGCTGGTCATGGGCAACACCGTCAACAAACTCGAAGTTGTGCCGGGCAAAGACGACCCGAACCGCTTGGCGCTGCAACTCAATCGTGGTTCGAGCACCATCGATATCACGTCGATCATGACCGGTGGCGAAATCGGCGGTTTGCTGCGCTATCGCAGCACCGTGCTCGACCCGGCCATGAATGAACTGGGCCGTGTGGCGCTGGTCGTCGCCGATCAGATGAACAGTATTCAGGCCCAGGGCATCGACAAGAACGGTGACTTCGGTTCGAACTTGTTCAACAGCATCAACAGTGCCGCGCAGATGGCTCAGCGCAGCATCGCCTCCGGCAATAACAGCGTGGGCTCGGGCAACTTCGATGTCAGCATTGAAGACACCGGCAAGCTGACCATCAACGATTACAAGGTGACGTTCACCAGCGCCACCGACTACACCGTGCAGCGCCTGCCAGACAATTCGTCTATGGGTAGCTTCAGCACGCTGACCACTCCACCGCCGGTGATCGACGGTTTCTCGATGACGCTCGGCGGTGGCACTGCCGCCGCTGGCGATACCTTCAAGATCACCCCTACCCGCAACGCGGCCACCAACATCAAGACCGAGATGACCGACTCCAAACGTCTGGCCATCGCGGCACCGTTGGGTGCGGCAATTGCAGCGAGCGGCAGTGGCAGCGGCACCCTGACGATCCCGGCCAGCGGTCAACCAACCCTGACCACCCAGTTCGATATCTACGACACGGCCACCGCCACCGCGATGCAGAACGGCCTGAAAAACTCCACGCCGACCAAGGTGGTATTTGGTGCGGTGTCCGCCGACGGCACCAGCCAGACCTACCAGTTCCTGGATGCCAAGGGCGGGTTGATCAGCAGCGGCACCATCAAGCCAGGTGAGAGCAACACCCTGAACCTGAGCATTCCGCTCAAGGATGCCACGGATGCGCCGATCCCGCCTGCGCCTGCCACTCAGTACACCGCGACCTTCAGAATGACCTTCGCCGGTGCCCCGAGCAACGGCGCGGCAATTAACGTCTCGCTCAGTCAGCCAGGCAGCCTGGACAACCGTAACGGCACCACATTGGCCGGCTTGCAGACCGCGCAGACCGTGGACACCGGCTCCGCCAGCAAAGGTATTTCCCTGAACGACGCTTACGGCAGACTGGTCGAAGGCGTTGGCTCCAAGGCCGCCCAAGGCAAGCTCGACAGCGCCGCGACCTCAGCGATCCTGGCGAACGCCAAAGGTGCGCGCGACTCTCTTTCGGGTGTCGACCTCGATGAGGAAACCGGCAACCTGGTCAAGTATCAGCAGTACTACACCGCCTCTTCGCAGATCATCAAGGCTGCGCAGGAAATCTTCAGCACACTGATCAACAGCATTTAAGGAGTCGTAGCCATGCGCATTTCTACCGCCCAGTTTTACGAGTCCTCGGCTGCGAACTATCAGAAGAACTTCGCGAATGTGGTCAAGAGCAGCGAAGAGGCCAGCAGCCTGGTTCGCGTGAACACGGCTGCTGATGATCCGGTCGGCGCTTCGCGCTTGCTGCAATTGGGGCAGCAGGCTTCGATGCTTGATCAGTTCTCGAACAACATGACAACGATCAAAGCCACGCTTGGCCAGACTGAAGCGGTCATGACCAGTATCGGCAACGTGCTGCAACGCGCCAAGGAACTGGCCCTGGGTGCCGGCAACGCGGGTTATACCGATTCCGACCGTCAGGCCAACGCTTCGGAGCTCAGCCAGATCGAAGAGCAGCTGTTGAGCCTGATGAACACCAAGGACGAAAACGGCAAATACATTTTCTCCGGGTCCAAAGGCGATACCGTTCCGTTCTCGCGCAATACCGACGGCACCTACAGCTATAACGGTGATCAGGTCACGCTGGACCTGCCGATTGGCGATACCCAGTCGATGGCCACCAACAGCACCGGTTGGGCTGTGTTCCAGCAAGCCATCAACACCAGTCGCACGCAGACTACAATGACTTCGCCAGCCGTCGATGACGGTCGTGTGGTGCTTTCCAACGGTCAGGTGAACTCCGACGTCACCTACAACGCAAAATTCCGCAGTGGCGAGCCGTACACGGTGAATTTCGTCAGCGACACGCAGCTGCAAATCACCGATTCGCTGGGTAACGATGTCACCGCCGAGGCCAGTCAGAACGGCGTGTTCAGTTCCACCGGTGGCGCGGCCACACAGACTGTCAATTTCCGTGGCGTCGATCTGAAGTTGAACATTAACCTGAAAGCGGGTGATGTTCCGGGGACAGTGATCTCCGGGCACAGTTTCACCCTGGCGGCCAAACCGGACAGCTTCACTGCGTCCCGCAGCCCAGGTAACCCCTCGGCGGCGCTGGTCACCGGGACGGCGGTCACCAATAGCACCGACTACCACGCCAGTTTCCCGGGTGGCGGCGCGATCCTCAAGTTCACCAGCGCCACGGATTACGATTTGTATGCCGCGCCTCTGACCGCTAACAGCAAGCCGGTTTCCAGCGGCACAATGGCGGGTTCCACGGCAACAGCGTCAGGCGTCTCCTTTACCTTGGGCGGCACACATGCGGCGGGAGACCAGTTTTCCGTTGCGGTCAACACTCACCAGACGCAGAACGTTTTGGACACTGTCAGTCAGCTCAAAACAGCACTGTCGACGCCGACCAACAATGATCCGATAGCCATCCAGAAACTGAACGCGGCGATCGGCTCGGGTATTGGCAATTTGTCCAGTGGTATCGACCAGTTGACGTCGGGTCTCAGTTCCGTAGGTGGTCGCGGCGCATCATTGGTCACCCAGACTGACATCAACCAGAGCCTGACACTGGCCAATACGCAGACGCAGGGGGCGATTCGTGATTCGGACCCTGCCGAAGTGATGACCCGTCTGACGTTGCAGCAAACCATGCTTCAAGCCTCGCAACTGGCGTTCAGCAAAATCGCTCAGTTGGGGCTGTTCAACAAAGTCTGAGTCCATGCCCTCGCGATGTTGTCGCGGGGGCTTGAGACTGTTGAGTGCAAACCGTCTTTTTTCAGCGGTTCCGGGAACTCCACTTGTTTAGAGTGAGGTCCCGCCGCTCGAGAGTTCCCCCGCCGTGAAACCAGCTCCTCTTGTCACCATCGCCATCCCCGCCTTCAACCCGCAGTTCTTCCAGACGGCACTGCAAAGCGCGTTGAATCAGACCTACGCCAATCTTGAAGTGATCGTCTGCGATGACAGTGGTGGTGATCAGATCCGCGAGATCGTCGATGCCTGCGAGGTGCCTGTCTCGATTCGCCTGCGTTATGTGCGCAATCCGCAGCGCCTGGGTTTTCAGGCCAACCTCATGGCCTGTGCGCAAGAGGCCAGCGGTGACTTTCTGAAGTTGCTGTGCGACGACGACCAGCTACTCCCGGAATGCATCACTCAGCAGATCGTTGGCTTCATCGATCACGAGGACGTCAACCTGGTGATCGGCCAGCGGCAGCTTTACGACGGTGATTACATCCTGCTTTCCGACCGTGTGGAAAATTGCTGTTTTTCCACGGGTGTCACCTTGTTCAAGGGTGAGGATCTGCTGGGTATTCTGGAAAGCAGTCTGGTCAATTTTTTCAGTGGCCTCAGCGGGGCGTTGTTGCGAACCCGGCATGCGCTGGAATATTTGCCGGCCCTGACTCAGATTGGCGAAGGCTTTATCGCGTGTCTGGACTTCGCCTTGTTTGCCTGCCTGCTACGGCGTGGCAATCTGGTGGTGGTGGGTCAGGTGTTGAGCCTTGAGCGTTTGCATCCGGCGCGGCTGAGCGATCAGACACCAGTCAAGGCTGCGGTAATGACCGAGCTCGACTGGCTCAAGCAAATGCTTGCCTTGCGCAGTGGTGAGCCGGCGCCTGCGCCGGGCTGGGTACGTTATCTGGCACTGGCCGATGCGACTGAGGGGGACGCCTATGCCTGGGAAGAAACCGCGCTGGGACGGCAACTGGGCTTCATTCAAACGATGGTGCACACCCGGGTAGGCGTCAAGAGCGACAGTTTTGCCGACATGTACCGGGAATGGCTGTCGTGCCGTCGTTTAAAACCGGCTCAGCAACGTTTGCTCGACGCCCGTTTGCAGGGGTGGAGCTGGCGTCCGCGCATCGTGCCGATTGTTCTCGACAGCGAAGGCGATGTTCCGGCGCTGGAAGAGACGCTCAAGAGCATTCGTCATCAGACCTACGCCGCCGAACACGTGGTAGTGCTGTCCCAATTACAGCACGCGCCATTCGACGGTGTACGTCATATACGTCTGGATGATGAACCGGTTGCCCAGTTCAATCGCCTGCTGGCCCAGTTGGATAACGCAGACTGGATCTATCTGGTTCGCGCGGGCGATCGCTTGAATGAACTGGCTTTACTGTTACTGGCAGAGCGCATGGTGGAAATGCCTGACGTGCGTTGCCTCTACAGTGATGAGGGCGGATTGCGTGATGACGTCTCGGTCGAGCCGGTGTTCAAGCCCGACTTCAACCTGGATCTGATGCGCAGCTATCCCTATGTCGGCCGCGTGCTGGCCCTGCAGCGGCAGCGGATGATCGAGCTGGGTGGCATGCAACACGGTTTTGGCGAGCTGGGTGTGCATGATCTGGTCTGGCGACTGGTGGAGAGTAACGGGCCACATGCGATTGGGCACATCGCTGAAGTTCTCGTGGAATCTGCTCTGTGTCTCTCCCAGTGGCTCACGCAGCCGCAGATTATCGAGCAGAACCCTCGCGTGCTGGTCGCGCACCTGCAGCGGCTCGGTGCACCACACCGGATTCGCCCCGGCAGCCAGTCGATGATCAACCGTGTGGACTACCTGCATGATGTGCCGGCCATGGTCTCGATCATCATTGCGACCCGCGATGAATTGGGTTCCCTGGAGCGTTGCGTCGAAAGTCTGTTGGAGAAAACCGCCTGCCAACGCTATGAAGTTCTCATTGTCGACAATGGCAGTACTGCCGTTGATGCCTGCAACTGGCTGTCGGCCATGGAGCAAATGGGCAGTGACAAACTTCGGGTGTTGCGCTGTGATCATGGTGACAATCTGGCGGCAGTGCAGAACTTCGCTGCCGGCCACGCCCGTGGCGACTATCTGTTGTTTCTCAGTCCCTACAGTATCGTTGTGAGCCCTGATTGGCTCGACGAGTTGCTCAATCACGCTCAGCGTCCGGAAGTCGGTGTGGTCGGCGGTCGGCTGGTGAGTCCGCAAGGGCGTATCGAGGGCACGGCCCAGGTACTGGGGTTGCGGGGGGCGGTCGGTGTTCCCAATCGTGGTGAGCTGCTCAACACGTCCGGTTACATGCAGCGCCAGCAGACGGTACAGAATTTCAGTGCCGTGGGCATCGATTGCTTGCTTGTGCGCAAGAAGGTTTTTGATGATCTGCACGGCCTGGACGAGCAGAATCTGGCGCAAGCACTCAATGGCGCTGACTTTTGCCTGCGTGTGAAGCAAAGCGGATACCTGGTGGTGTGGACTCCCTACGCCGAATTGATGCGAGTGGTTCCATCCTCTGCCTTCATTCCCGCTCCCAGGGTGTTGCAGGCCGAGCAGAAAAGCTTTTACCAGCGATGGTTGCCAGTGATAGCCAGGGATCCGGCCTACAACCCTAATCTGAGTCTGGGCACCAGCAACTTCAGTTTTGAGCCGGGATTCAAGGATGGCTGGGACCCGTTCTCGCGTCAGCTTTTGCCCAAGATTCTGGCGATTCCAATCAATACCACCGCAGTGGGCCATTACCGGGTTGCCCAGCCGTTCCGTGAGTTGGAAGCGGCCGGGCGCGTGGTGGGGCACCTGAGTTATCACACGCCGACAGATATTGACCTTGAGCGGTGCTCCCCCGACGTGATCGTGTTGCAGGGGCGCTATAGCCAGAATGCGGTCGATGAAGTTGAACGAGTCAAAAACTGCTCGCACGCTTTGCGCATCTTCGAACTTGACGATTATGTGATTGATGTCCCGAAGAAGAACGCGCACCTGCGCAAGGCTGAGGTCGGGGTCGATAAAATAGTGCGCCGTGGCGTAGGGCTGTGTGACCGGGTTGTGGTCTCGACCCAGCCCTTGGCTGACGCTTTGCGGGACATGCATCACGATATTCGGGTGGTCCCGAACATGCTTGCGCCGCATCTCTGGACCGGGCTCACCAGTCAGCGCCGCACCTCTCGCAAACCTCGCGTGGGTTGGGGCGGCGGGACGAGTCATGATGGAGACCTGGCGATCATTGCGGACGTGGTACGCCTGCTTGCCAACGAAGTCGAATGGGTGTTCTTCGGCATGTGTCCGCCGGCTTTGCGTCCGTTTGTCCATGAGTTCCATCCCAGCATCGGCCTGGAGGCCTATCCGGCCAAACTGGCCAGCCTGAACCTCGATCTGGCCTTGGCACCGCTGGAGTTCCACATCTTCAACGACTGCAAGAGCAACCTGCGTCTGTTGGAGTACGGCGCCTGCGGTTACCCGGTGATTTGCACCGACACGGAAGCCTATCGCGGCTATCTGCCCTGCACCAAGGTCGTGAGCAACAGCACCGAGGAATGGCTCGAGGCAATCCGCATGCACCTGTCCGACCCTGATGCGAGCTATCGCATGGGCGATGCGCTGCGTGAGGAAGTGCTGCGCGATTACATGCTCAAGGGCAACAATCTCAACTACTGGGCCGAGGGCTGGTTGCCTGACTAATCGGGCATGGATGTACACCTAAAGGCGGCCTTGGGCCGCCTGTTTTGTGTGCGCCCAGCATGGGCGCAATCTTGTGGGTGAAAGTCCCGCCGTAAGCTGACCACAGCGAACGAAGTGAAGCGCAACTGCATGAGGGTGACCGAATGTGGGGAGGAAGCGTGAATCGAAGCCATGAGCCGATGTACAAGAACCGGATAAAAGGCGCGGCCGATCAGGGCGAGCGGGCACAAAACCGCGAAGCTCTTGTGGTCAAGGGTCAGGCTGTGTAAATCCGGCGGTTGTGTGGTGAAGGATTGCGTTCTTACCTGGGGAGATCTCGCCTTATGCCTGAAAGGGCGACGGTGTCAGCCGGAGCAAGAAGTCAGCAGAGGCCGTAGTAGTCTTTTTTTTGACGAAGGGCCGAACGAGAGAAAGCGTTATAGGCCATGTTGATGCGAAAGACCGGAAGTCAGATGCCTGCCAAACGCGGGGCGGATGGAGACTGCAAGCGGTGAAGCCGTGAGAAGTCCCGTCAGCGACGAGGTCAATCGCCTGCAAGATGAATCCGACAACGCAGGGCAAGGGCTGCTGGATCGGGCCTTTGCGAGAGAAAACCTGAAACGGGCGTGGAAGCGAGTCAAGGCCAACAAGGGGGCAGCGGGAGTCGATGGTCTGGACATTGAACAGACCGCCGAGCATCTACTGAGCCAGTGGGCGGCGATTCGTGAACAGCTTCTTTCGGGAGCCTACCGGCCCAGTCCGGTAAAGCGTGTAGTCATTCCCAAACCTGACGGCGGTGAGCGCGAGTTGGGTATCCCAACGGTCACCGACCGTTTGATCCAACAAGCGTTGCTGCAAGTCTTGCAGTCCCTGCTTGATCCAACCTTCAGTGAGCACAGCTACGGTTTTCGTCCGGGGCGCTCTGCGCAGGACGCCGTTTTGGTGGCTCAGCGTTACGTGTCCTCGGGGCGCAAGGTGGTCGTGGATGTTGACCTGGAAAAATTCTTCGACCGGGTCGATCACGACATTCTGATCGACCGTTTACGCAAGCGGATTGCGGATCGGGCGGTTATCCGGCTGATTCGCGCCTATCTGGGTGCGGGACCGCTGATCAATGGCATGGTCGAGAAAAGCCGCTGCGGGGCGCCGCAAGGCGGCCCACGCTGTCGCCGTTGCTGGCGAATGTGCTGCTGGACGAAGTGGACCGAGAGCTTGAGCGCAGGGGACATTGTTTTGTGCGCTATGCCGATGATGCGAACGTGTATGTTCGCAGTCAGAAGGCGGGGCAGCGGGTAATGGCCCTGCTGAGGCAGCTGTACGAAAAGCTGCTCTTGAGCGTCAACGAGAGCAAGAGTGCAGTGGCGAGCGCGTTTGGTCGCAAGTTTCTGGGCTATGCGTTATGGACGGCCCGAAGCGAAGTCAAGCGTGCGGTTTCATACAAAGCGCAGAAGACAAGCAGAAAATCCGATGGCTCACCCGACGCTCGTGTGGTAGTAGCTTGCAGCAGATTGTCGATGACCGCGACCTTACATTTTGGGTTGGAAAGCTTACTTCGGGTTGTCGCAAACCCCAGCCGTCTGGCGTGCGCTGGACGAATGGATACGACACCGGTTGCGAGCGATCCAGCTTAAACAATGGAAGCGCGGAACGACGACGTATCGTGAGCTGCGAGCACTTGGCGCGAGTAATCAGGTGGCACAGAAGGTGGCAGGAAACACCTGCCGCTGGTGGCATAACAGTCGTCTGGAGCTGAACCGCGTGCTTACTATTGCGTGGTTCGACAGGCTGGGATTAGTACGTCTCTCATAACCTCAATCTCTCGAACCGCCCGGTGCGGACCCGCATGCCGGGTGGTGTGGCAGGGGCGCGGCCTGTGAAGGTCGTCCCCTATGCCGATTTGTATCGAGTGCGTTACAAGTTTTGCGGTGGCTACCTCAAGTTCAGTGTGGTTTGTGTCGATAAATCGCCAAAGTTTCGTTTATTGAAAGACTCGTGAGCGACCTGCGTTTGCAGATCGTCGTGGCGGCAGGTATCTGGTTCAACAACATGGCAAGGAAGAAGTCGTAATGGCAGTGATAAACGGGACAAGCGGCGTGGATACGCTGACAGGTACCAGTGGGGATGATGAGATCAACGCCTTGGCTGGCAATGATGTGATCAAAGGGAGTGTCGGTGCGGACAAGCTGGATGGCGGCACCGGTACCGATACCGTCGATTACTCGACGTCGGCCGAAGCGGTCAACGTGGACATTCGTCTCGGTGTCGGATTGGCGGGAAGGGGCGGCGATGCCGAGGGTGACACCCTGGTCAACGTTGAAAAGGTTATCGGTTCGGCATTCAACGACAGCTTCACCGTTGCATTGGGCGGGATAGCATTCGAAGGCGGTGCCGGGGACGATATCTACTACATCAACACCAGTGCCACGCCGAGCATCGTCGAGCTGGCCGATG
>NZ_VOBM01000064.1:0-23030 GCF_008370005.1 Pseudomonas sp. ANT_J28 | reverse complement strand
CATCGTTGGGTTTTACAACAACGAACGGCTGCACTCGAAACTGGGATATCTGCCACCGACCGTTTACGAACGGGCGATGGCGTCAAAATCACCTATCGAGGTGTCCGGAATTAGTTGACCACTACAGGATGCCAGCCTGTCAGCGGGTGTGGGTACGCCGACGCTGGATGGGTTCGGGATTGTTGGCGGCAATATTCATACGCCGGAGGAATACGCACACCTCGGTCAGTCCCCTCTACCCTTTGGGGAGAGGGTTTGGGTGAGGGGCGGTTCCAAACCTGAAATATATTTCTCAACTCCCCGCAAAAATCCTCATCCCCGGCCGATATAGCCAATAGGCGCACACAAACCTATTCCAACAGTGGCGCCAAACTGAAAGCGCGTGCGCCGCCGCCCGCCATTCAGCGATCACGCAAGGATGCTCGTAGTCCCATCACCCGAGAATCATCCTATGTCACTGCGTAATCTGAATATCGCGCCTCGAGCCTTCCTGGGTTTTGCCTTCATTGCCTTGCTCGTCATCGTGCTGGGTGTGTTTGCCGTGAACCGCATGACGACCATCCGCCAAGCCTCCATCGACATGGCAACCACGCAGCTGCCCAGCATCGTGTTTCTCGGCAACCTGACGGAAAACATCCTGCGCCTGCGCATTCTTTCTTTCCGGGTGTTGGTCAACCGTGATCCGAACGCGTTGCAGGAAGCCCAGACACGTACCGGCGTGCTGGTCGACAAGGTTCGCAGCGCACAAGCCAGTTATGCAGCGTTGCCGGCCACCCCGGAAGAAGCCGCGCTGTACAAGACGTTCACGACAACACTGGACAGCTATATGGAAGACCAGAATCAGATGCTGGAGCTGTCACGGCAGAACAAACTCGATGAGATGCGCACGCTGATCAACACCCGGATCAAGGACGGTACGGACCAGATGGGCGAGCAGCTGAACAAACTGGTAGCGTTCAACAACACATATGCGAAAACCGCCGCAACCGAAGCGGGCGAGCACTACAGCAACGCCGTGACCGGCATCATCGCAGTGGCGGTGACTGCGGCGCTGATGACCGTGCTGCTGGCCTGGCTGCTGACCCGCAGCATCGTCACGCCGCTCAACCGTGCGCTCCAGGCGGCCGAAAACATTGCGGGCGGCAACCTGACTAAAATAATCGACATCGACGGCAAGGACGAACCGGCCCGTTTGCTCGGTGCCTTGTCCACGATGCAAACCAACCTGCGCAAAACCATCGAACAGATCGCCGGTTCCGCCACCCAACTGGGTGCCGCCGCTGAAGAACTCAGCACGGTCACCCAAGAAGCGTCCCGCGGTCTGCAACAGCAGAACAACGAAATCGAACAGGCCGCCACCGCGGTCAACGAAATGACCGCCGCCGTGGAAGAAGTGGCGCGCAACGCGGTGTCGACGTCTGAAGCCTCAAACCAGTCGACCCAGGCGGCCCGCGAAGGTCGCGACCGTGTGGTGGAAACTGTCGGCGCGATCCAGACCATGACCCACGATGTGCAAAACACCTCGGTGATGATCGAAGGCCTGGCCGCTCAGGGGCGCGACATCGGCAAGGTGCTGGACGTGATCCGCGCCATCGCCGAACAGACCAACCTGCTGGCGCTGAACGCCGCGATCGAAGCCGCCCGTGCCGGTGAAGCCGGGCGCGGTTTTGCGGTGGTGGCCGACGAGGTCCGGGCGCTGGCCCATCGCACCGCGCAATCGACCCAGGAAATCGAAAAAATGGTCGCCGGCATCCAGAACGGCACCGGCCAAGCGGTCTCCTCAATGCAGCAAAGCAATCAACGCACCCAAAGCACCCTGGAAATGGCCCGCGCCGCCGGTGTGGCGCTGGAGCAGATCACTCAGTCGATCCTATTGATCAACGAACGCAACCTCGTGATCGCCAGCGCGTCGGAAGAACAGGCCCAGGTGTCCCGCGAGGTCGACCGCAACCTGGTGAACATCCGCGACCTGGCCACCCAGTCCGCCGCTGGCGCCAACCAGACCAGCGCCGCCACTCACGAACTGTCGCGCCTGGCTGTGGATTTAAATGCCATGGTGGCGCGTTTCGTGATTTGAGATAGGGTTGTGGCTTGGAACCCGCGCGACTGGAGAAATACATGCGCTATTCAGCCTTGACCAAACGAATCGCCGGTGACGGCGCTGCGGCCTGGCAGATTCATGACCGAGCACTGGAATTACTTGAGCAGGGCGTTGATGTGCTGTTGCTATCGATCGGCGATCCCGACTTCGATACGCCGCAGCCCATCGTCCAGGCGTGCATCGATAGCTTGCTGGCCGGTGACACCCACTACCCGTCAGTACGTGGCAGTCGAGGGTTGCGCGGTAGCATTGCCAACCGTCATCGACGTCGCAGTGGTCAAGCGGTGGATGCCGATCATGTGATCGTGCTGCCGGGCGCGCAATGTGCGGTGTATTCAGTCGCGCAATGCCTGCTCGACCCGGGCGATGAAGTGATCGTCGCCGAGCCGATGTACGTGACCTATGAAGGCGTGTTCGGTGCCTGCGCGGCCAAAGTGGTGCCGGTGGCGGTGCGCCCCGAGAACGGCTTTCGGGTTGATCCGGCGGATGTCGCGGCACTGATCACGCCTAAAACCCGCGCCATCGTGCTCAACAGTCCGAACAATCCTTCCGGCGCCAGTTTGCCGCTGATGGTCTGGCAGGAACTGGCATCACTGTGTGTTCGTCACGACTTGTGGCTGATCAGCGACGAGGTCTACAGCGATCTCTTGTACGAAGGCGAGCACATTAGCCCGGCGAGCCTGCCGGGCATGGCCGAGCGCACCGCGACCATCAATAGTCTGTCCAAATCCCACGCCATGAGCGGTTGGCGTGTGGGCTGGGTGATCGGGCCCAAACCCTTGGCCGAACACTTGGTGCACCTGTCGTTATGCATGCTGTTTGGCATTCCGGATTTCATTCAGAACGCCGCGCAATTGGCGCTGGATGAAGATCTGCCGGAAGTGGCGTTGATGCGCGAGGAGTATCGCCAGCGTCGCGACCTGGTGTGCGCAAGTCTGAGTGATTGCCCGGGCATCCGGCCGATCCGGCCTGATGGCGGCATGTTCGTGATGATCGATGTACGCCAGACCGGATTGTGTGCCCAGAGTTTTGCCGAGCGGCTGCTGGAAGGTTATGGCGTGTCGGTGCTGGCGGGTGAAGCGTTCGGCCCGAGCGCGGCGGGGCATATTCGACTGGGGTTGGTGGTGGATCAGCTGAAGCTGGCGGATGCGTGCCAGCGGATTGCGTTGTGTGCGGCGGACCTTCTGGAGGCGCGCCGGGCCTGAAGTTGTGCTCGCTTTGATGGCCCCTTCGCGAGCAAGCCCGCTCCCACATTCGACCGCGATCAAATGTGGGAGCGGGCTTGCTCGCGAAAGCTATCTAACAAACGCCAAATCCATCAAGCCTTCCACGCCCCGGCGTTCACCAGATTCGCCGGCCGCTCACCCGCTAGCGCCGCCAGTAGATTATCCACCGCGCACGTGGCCATCGCCTCCCGCGTTTCATGCGTCGCCGAGCCAATGTGCGGCGTCGCCACCACGTTGTTCAGCTGCAACAGCGGCGAGTCAGGGTTCAGCGGCTCGCGTTCGAACACATCCAGCCCCGCAGCGCGAATCTGCCCGTCACGCAAGGCCTGAATCAGCGCCGCCTCGTCCACCACCTTGCCCCGTGAAATGTTGATGAAGATGGTTTCGGGGCGCATCAGGGCAAACTGCTCGGCCCCGATCAACCCTTCGGTCTCAGCGGTCAGCGGCAATGTCAGGCAAACGAAATCCGCCTGCTGCAACAGCTCCGGCAAGCTTCGGTATTGCGCGTCGAACCGTTGTTCCACCGCCGGTTTTGGCGAGTGGCTGTGGTAGATAACCGACATGCCAAACCCGAAATGCCCACGCTGGGCCAAGGCCTCACCGATCCGCCCCATACCGATGATGCCCAGGGTTTTACCGTGCACATCGGTACCGAATTGCGCGGGACCGACATTGCGCTTCCACTGACCGGCGCGAACCATGTTCGCCAGTTCCACCACGCGCCGGGCGGTCGCCAGAATCAGCGCGAAACCGGTGTCGGCCGTGGTTTCGGTGAGCACATCCGGGGTGTTGCTGAGCAGGATCCGTCGTTCGGTCAGGTAGTCGATGTCGTAGTTGTCGACCCCCACGGAGACGCTGGCGATGGCCTCCAGGTCAGGTGCCAGATCCAATAATCCGGCATCCAGTTTCAGACTTGCACCGAGCAATCCGTGGGCGCGGGGCAGGGCCTCGCGCAGCGTTGCCAGGCCGTCGGCATTGAGGTTGTCGATCAGCGTCACCTCGGTCTGCTCGTGCAGGCGAGCCATCAGCAGCGGCGAGAGTTTCTTGTACAGCACAACCTGCTTTTTCATCGTCATCATCTCAACTTCAATTCAGGAATGAGCAGCCGTCGACCGTTGCACAACGGCCTTGGCCACGACCCGGTCACTGGCGCCGGGCTTGAGGAGAATCGTCAGCACCACCGAGAGCATCAACGCGCCGCTCATCAACAGATAAGAAGCACCCGGCGAGCCGGTTGAGCTGTTCAAGTAGCCCACCAGATACGAACCGCCAAACGAACCGAGCGCGCCCATGCTGTTGATCAGCGCCATGGCGCCACCCGCGACGTTGGCCGGCAGGATTTCCGGGACGATGGCGAAAAACGGTCCGTAAGGTGCGTACATGCAGGCGCCCGCGATCACCAACAGCGTGTAGGACCACCAGAAGTGTTCAGCGCCCAAGGCGTAGGAACCGTAGAACGCAATCTTCTGGGGCTTGATAAACGTTAGGACATAAGTGTTTTATAAACAATAAATTAGAAAGTAATTATCGAATCAATAGTTCAGGTCATAGGCTGGGGGAATGGATGGAGCTTCTGTGGGCTACTGAGTCTTTGGTGATTGGCGGTCGTCCGCATCCGGGCTTTCCGATTTTGCTTTGGGACACCATGGACAGTTGTGTTCCTGCCAATGAGTTCATGCGCCACTTTCTATTGCGGGGAGCCATTGGGTCGCGGAAATCTTGGCCAAGCACGGGGCGTGCACTTTACGACTTTTTCAGTTTTCTTCAGGCACATGACCTTGACTGGCGCGACGTAGATCGTGGCGAGGCCAAGAGTGTCGTTGCCGGTTACCGGGACTACTGCCTAGTGGAGTGTCAGTTGGCCCGATCAACAACCCGGCAACGACTCCACTATATCTGCAAGTTCTATGAGTATGCCCAGCAGCAGGAATGGGTGAGCAGACTGCCGTTTGGTTATGAGGAGCGGAAGATCAAGCGGGCTCCCGGCTTTCTGGCACACATCGATGCCAGCGGCGGAAAGGCAATGGTGAACGACGTCATGCCGCGTCAGCATCGGGTGCTGCCGAAGTTCCTCAGCATGGATGATATTAAGGAGTTGCTGGGGGCGGCGGAAAATCCGCATCACCGAATGATGATTCGACTTGGACTTCAGACGGGCCTGCGGCGGGCGGAAATCGCCTCATTTCCATTGGCGTATGTCTTCGACCCGGACAAAGCCGGCAGGCACGAGCGCAACATTCGGGTTCGCCTTGATCCGCACGATGGTCATGGAATACGCACGAAGGGAAGTAAACCGCGTGACATTTTTATCAGTCGACGCTTTCTCGCGGATCTACACCGATATGTCGTGCAGGTTCGTGGTGAACGGGCGTCACTGAGTCGTACTCAGCACAAATCGCTGTTCTTGAATCAGTCTGGTGAACCCTACGCCGATGATGGTAAACGCATCGAGCGCATTGTCCGAGAAATTGGCAAGCGTGCGGAGATCAAGGTTCATACGCACATGCTTCGCCACACCTACGCGACCCATACGCTGGTCGCCCTTCAGCGCAATGGCAGCAGCCTGGAACCGCTCGTGTTTGTGCAGCGGCAGCTCGGTCATAGTTCGATCCAGACGACGATGGTGTACCTGCACTTGGTCAATGAACTGGCCGACAACGCCGTGCTGGCTTACGACGACGAACTGTCTGACGACTTGGGAGTTGTTTAATGGGGAAGCGCAAGATCTTCTTAAAGACCGACCTCAGTATCCCGCAAGTCGAGCATAGTCACGACGCGAACGGGTCTGTCATTGTTCTCCCAGAGGTGATTCCACCTGTCCGCACAAGGGTCGACTTCGGAAGGAATGCCACTCGCTCGCGCGGCATCGACTTCGCTTTCTGGTATGGCGTGGGTATCGATTCGATAACCTATGCCTGCCAGCAACAGACGGAACGCTTTCTAGCCCAGCAGGACACTGGGGTCGAAGCGAGCTCCGTAGCAAGCTTCTGTAAAGGCGGTTTACGCCACTTCCTCAATTACATGATTTTGCGTGCAACCGCGCTCAGCCGTGAGTTGACCCTGAACGACATCGATCGTGCGTTGATTGACGATTTTCTTGGCTACCTTGCTGGATTGGGCATTACCACGCTTAGCCAGAGTACTCACTACACCGGTATGAAGTGCGTCCTTCACGCGTTGGGCCGCAGAGGGATAATTTCGTTGGTCACCACAGGAGACGATGCGACATTTCCGCGAAACCCGTTCCCAAACAGTGGCAAGAGTAAGGGTGAAACGCCCCTACCGAAACGCCAGCGACAAGCGTTCACCTCAGCATTGAAACAGGCGATCCTGCCAATCTGGAATGAAGACACCTTTGTGACTGGTGAGCTACTGGCTTATGCCTTGTTGACCGTTGCGCTGCACACCGGGCGTAACGCCACGCCGCTGCTGGAGATGGGGCACGATTGCCTGCGCGCTCACCCCAAAGACAACAGCGTCTTTTTGGTTCTCTGGAAGCGCCGCGGACACAGCAGCAGTAAAGTGGCTCTGCGCGCAGAGAGCGCCACTGAGCGTCGGCTGGAGTCGACCCCAACCATCAAAACCAACATTGAACGTCTGATCCGCCGTGTCCTTGCTCACAGTGAAACGCTGCGTGCGGAGGCTCCGAACGACATCAAGGATTGCGTTTGGCTGTATCGCGTGCACCGTGGTCCAGGCGTCGGCACGGTCATTGTCCTGACGGATTCAGCGCTGAAACTAGCGGCCAAAAAATTGGTGACTGATTATGGACTCGTCGATACGGATGGTCAGCCGCTGCGCATCAATATCTCTCGACTACGTAAAACGTTTGCCAACCGAATATTCGAATTGCTCGCGGGTGACCTGATGACCACGGCCATCGCGCTTGGTAACACACCACAGGTGGCCGGGCGAAATTACTTGGCACCTAGCGCAGACGCGAGGCGCAACTGGCAGTTTATGGGCGAGATAATGGTTCAGGAATTACTAAGCCGGACTATTGGCGCTACTTACAAAACTACCCCAATGGGGCGCTGTGGTGATCCGGTGAACGGCCAATATGCGCCAAAACGTGAGGGGGAAGCGTGCTTCTCATTCCTCAACTGTCTGCGATGCAAACATTACGCGGTCACGGGAGACGATTTGCACCGGCTATTTAGTTTTTACTTCCGTGTGTTTGCGGAGCGTACCCGCATGAACAAGCGACGTTGGGCGCAGGAATACGCGCATATCCCTCGATTGATTGAAGACTATATCGTGGCTGAAGGGCTGCGGCGTGGAACCTTCAAATCGGCCGCCGTTGAAGCTGCTCGCGAGCAGGCTCGCCGCGATCCGCACCCGTTTTGGTCGTCCGATGTAGTGGAAAGTCTGGAGATGTTTGCATGAGCAAAAGCAATGTGACCATGTTGCCCTGGGCAAGTATCGAACTACAGCCAGGGGATATACGTGAGTTGCCCGAGAGCGACCGTGAAGCACTCATTGTCAGCGCCATTCATGTTGATGGCCGCTGGGTCATTCGCAGTCGCTATCGCGATAATATTTGGCAGCTCGAAGGGTTGACGAGCAATGTACCGGACAACATGAGGAACTTGGACTTCAATCGAGTACCCGCTGCGTTTTTAGCGGTGATGAAGTCCCTCTTGTATCGCTACCTACGACGCGGTCGCGCAGGGCAGAAGCGTCCCGTGGCAAGTACTTTGCGCAATGTTTTTGAAAATGTATTGCCCTTTCTGCGGTATTTAAGCGCGCTTAAGCTCGGTCACTTCGGCGCTGTAACGCCCATGATCTGTGCAAATTACGTCGCCGAGTGCAGGGAGATCCGACAGACGCGCCGCAATCGGGGGCAGGCGCTGTCTCCGGCGGCCCTTGAACGTCGTTTTATGTCAGTCGAGGCGCTTCATGAACTCAGTCAGTACACCAACGACCCAATCCCAAGACATCCCTGGCCTGATACATCGGCGAGAGCCTTGGCCGGTAGAGCCTCCCTCAACAGTGAGGCCGGCAAAACGCCGTTGATACCAGATGAGGTGTTTTGTACTTTGTTCGAGAAGGCCTATGAACAGGTTCAGCATGGTGAGCGTCTGCTCGATCTGCGCGACACCCTCGATAGCGTCGCTGTAGCACGCAAGGGACAGGTGACCAGATCAATTCAGGAGCATAAGGTTCGCCAGCTGACGGCTCTTGGGTGGGAAGGCGGGCTTGAGGCATTCAATCAAGCGATTAAAGATTTGAGAACCGCCTCCTATATCGTTCTGGCCAGCACCTCCGGTTGCCGGAATCATGAGTTGGCCAACGTAAAATCTGGCGCGCACCACCGTACGGAAGACGATGAAGGCACGGTCTTCCACTGGCTGCGCTCCACGTCGGAAAAAACCGATACCGGCGTGCACGACTGGATGATTCCAGAAATTGCTGTGCATGTGTTGCGCCTAATGGAACGCTGGGCCGCGCCGTACCAGGCTATGATCGATGCTGAGATCTCCGAGCGAAGAAAGCTTAATTTGAGTGATCCGCAAATCGCCACGGCACAGAAGCATCAGCATGCTCTCTTTCTCGGGGTGGCTGCCACGAAGCGTAATCAAGTTCGTACCCTCTCGGGTTCGGCATGGAACATGTGCCTCAAAGCGTTCGCGAAGAGCTGTGGTCTGAACTGGATCTTAGCCAGCCATCAATTTCGTCGTAAATTCGCCAACTATGCAGCACACAGTCAATTCGGCGACCTGCGTTACCTGCGTGAGCATTTCGCACACTGGTCCATGGACATGACCTTGGGCTACGCCATGGATCAAGATTGGGGGCAGCATCTCGATATCGAACTGTACGAAGACATACAGTCAGAACTCGAAGACATCAAGTCCGAGGTCGTCGGCACTTGGCTGGGGGACACACCACTGACTGGCGGCTACGGTCGATCAATCAAGCATTGGCAGCGCGATTCGGCGAACCTCGCGATCTTCAAGAGCCACGCCTCAATGGTGACCTCGATTGCTCAGAGCACCGCGATTCGCAGTAATGGTCATGCCTGGTGTACCGCCGACGATGATCGTTGCGTCGGCAACACCATGGAGCGAACGCGCTGCGGCGACTGCAACAACGCGGTGATTGGAGGTGCACACGTTGGTATCTACCAGCGCCTTTACGACAACCTGAAAAGGTTGTTGGATTGCAACGACATTGGCGACGGTGGCCGACAGCGCGTATTGCGTGATTTTGATCGCTGTCGTGACGTGCTTATGCAGCTTGGATACGACCCGGAGGAGAACGTAGCATGACCATTAAACGCAAGCCCTCAGACGCCCGCGAGCGGGATTTGCAACTCGCACTTGCACGCATCCTGCGCGGTCGGGCGCATAGCGGCGAATCCAAGGTCACTATCGCCGCGGTGGCGCGTGAAGCGGGTGTTTCAACCGCTCTGATTCACAATCACTACCCAACTGTCGCTGAGGCGATCCGCGAAGCTCAGGGGCGTTCAAGTCGTGCTCAGCGAGATGTGAAACATCAAGATTTTTTGGCTGAGCGCGAGAAAAATCGAATGCTCCGCCAAGAGAATGAGGCGCTATGCGTAAAGATTGCCAACCTCGCCTCGATTAACGAAGTATTGATGGCGGAAACTCGTACTTTAGAAGCAAAGCAGGGCGACCTTAAGGTAGTAGATCTGCCCTCGGGAAAGTTGTAATTCCGAAAGTTCTCGCTCTCTATATTTGGTTCTGATTTTTTACTACGGCAATTTTTGCATTGAGATAATGGATATATTCCAGCACCATCCAGATTCTAGATCGTTTCAATGGATGGAATTCAAGGCATGCTGGACGCAAACGCAACTCATATTTCCCTCACGCTGGAGGGCGTATCGGTTGACCTTCAGGTACTCAGTTTTGTTGGTCGTGAAGCCCTCAATCAGCCCTTCTGCTTTGACATCGAACTGGTCAGCACCCGCCCCGACCTGAAACTCGAAGAGTTGCTGCACAAGCGCGGCTGCCTGACCTTCGGCGCCACCGGCAAAGGCCTTGTCCACGGTCTGGTCTATCGCATCGAGCAAGGCGACTCCGGCAAAAGCCTGACCCGCTACAGCATCAGCCTCGTGCCGCAACTGGCCTACCTGCGCCACAACCATGACCAACAAATCTTCCAGCATCTGACCGTGCCGAAGATCATCGCCCAGGTCCTCGAAGCCCGTGGCATCCTGGCCGACGCCTACAGCTTCCAGCTCGGCGCGATTTATCCGGAACGCGATTACTGCGTGCAGTACGACGAATCCGACCTGCATTTCATCCAGCGGCTGTGCGAAGAAGAAGGCATTCACTTCCACTTCCAGCACAGTGCCAGCGGTCACAAACTGGTGTTCGGCGACGACCAGACGGTGTTCCGCAAACTCGCGCCCGTGGCCTACCAGCAAGACTCCGGCATGGCCGCCGAGAAACCGGTGATCAAGCGCTTCAACCTGCGCCTGGAAACCCGCACTACCCGCGTCAGCCGCCGCGATTACGACTTCGAGAAACCGCGCATCCTGCCCGAGGGCGCCGCCAAAAGCGCGTTCGCCCCGGACCTGGAAGACTACGACTACCCCGGCCGCTTCACCGACCGCGAACGCGGCAAGCAACTGGCAACCCGCGCCCTGGAACGCCATCGCAGCGACTACCAGCTCGCCGAAGGCAAAGGCGACGAGCCGATGCTGGTCAGCGGCCACTTCCTGGCCCTGAGCGAGCATCCGCGCGCCGAGTGGAACGACCTCTGGTTGCTGCTGGAAGTGATTCACGAAGGCAAACAGCCGCAAGTGCTCGGCGAGAACATCACCAGCGATGTCACCCACAGCAAAGACGATTTTCACCAAGGCTACCGTAATCGCTTCCTCGCCACGCCGTGGGATGCACATTACCGCCCAGCCTTGGAGCACCCAAAACCCAAGGCTCTGGGTAGCCAGACGGCCTTCGTCACCGGCCCACCGGGTGAAGAAATCCATTGCGACGAATACGGGCGTGTCAAAGTCCAGTTCCATTGGGATCGTGACGGTCAGACCAACGATAACTCCAGCTGCTGGTTGCGCGTCGCCACTGGCTGGGCCGGCAACGCCTACGGCGGCATCGCCATCCCGCGCGTCGGTATGGAAGTGCTCGTCACCTTCCTCGAAGGCGACCCCGACCAACCGCTGATCACCGGTTGCCTGTTTCACAAGGAAAATGTCGTCCCCTACGACCTGCCGGCGAACAAGACCCGCAGCACGTTCAAGACGCTTAGCTCGCCAGGTGGCAAGGGTTACAACGAGTTTCGTATCGAAGACAAAAAAGGTGCGGAACAGATCTACCTGCATGCCCAGCGCGATTGGGATGAAAACATCGAGCATGACCAGAAGATTCGCGTCGGCAACGAGCGACACGACACGGTCGAGGCCAATGTTTTAAGCGAATTCAAGGTTGAAGAACATCGCATCACACACCTCGACCGCAAGACCGAAACCCGGGCGGATGATCACCTCACCGTTGGCGTGACTCAGCATGTAAAGGTTGGGACGGCGCAGTTTGTTGAGGCGGGTCAGGAGATTCACTACAACGCAGGGGAAAAGGTTGTGGTCGAGGTCGGCATGGAGCTGACGGCCAAGGCTGGCGGGAGCTTCGTCAAGCTGGACGCCGGTGGCGTGACGATCAGTGGCGCGGAGGTGAAGGTCAATTCTGGGGGCGCTCCTGGCGTCGGCACGGGTATCCAGATTCTCACTCCATTAATCCCAGGTGCCGCCGCCGCTGCCGTTGCGGGAGAACTGTTGAGTGCGCCACCGGTTGGGAGACTCAGTGTCGCCCCTGACTCGACACCACCTACGGTGGAAGAAGAGCTTGAGGAAGAGGAAGAAGAGGTCGAGCTGGAAGACATCACCTTACGGGTTGGGGTGTTCTTCGATGGGACGGGCAACAACCGCAACAACAGTGAGCGGGTGTTTGGCTGCTTTGCGCCGGATGTAAACCTGGAAGACATGGCCGAGGATATCCGTCAGTACTGCGCCGCTTACGGTTATGACGGTAAGGGAAGCAGCCCGGACAACAGTTATGGCAATGATGTCAGCAACGTCGCTAGGTTGTATGACCTTTATGATACCCAAGTGGATGAAACATCGCCCATCGATGCCAAATCAGCAAGCCTGCGAGTTTATGTGGATGGCATCGGCACCAGCAGTACCGCAGAGGACTCCACCTTTTCGCAAGGCACCGGTATAGGCGTGCAGGGCGTCAGGGCACGGGTTGAAGAGACTCCAAAGCTAATTGTTGAGCAGATCCGACCCTTTCAAGAGAACAATCCCGATAAGCGCGTGGCGAAAATCGAGTTCGACATTTTTGGCTTCAGCCGTGGGTCCGCAGCGGCAAGGGACTTTGCCAATGAAGTCCTCAAGGGCGAAGGAAGCATTCTGGCTAAAGCGATCCCCGCTGGTACTCCCGGGTTAGCGGACAGCTTTGCCTGGAAGCCGCATACCGATGTGTCCATAAATTTCATTGGCGTTTACGACACCGTCGCGGCCATTGCCAATCCGCTGGTGGGGGACTGGACTGGTAATAACGCTTATAACCCAGGGATCAATATCCATCTGGCGCCAGACGCGGCTAAGAAAGTCGTCCAATTGGTCGCTCGAAATGAACGCCGTTATAACTTTGCCCTCAACAGTCTCGGATCGGCCGATATTGTCCTGCCTGGTGTGCATTCGGACCTGGGTGGTGGTTATTTACCTAAAGCAATGGAGCGCATCCTGCTCAGTAAACCGCGTCAAAGCGCGGTCGAAGAAAGGACGTCTTTCGCTGAAGCCAACAGTTACAAACGTGCCCAGCAAGACTTAAGTCGGCTTCAAGATCAACTGGCCCAATATAATCTTTCGTTGGAGATCCGGACGTGGGAGGTGCCGTTTCGTAGCACCGACAAAGACAACCGCAAAAACATGAAATACGTGTATGCAGCAGTCAGCAGCCAGCGCGAAGTCCGCAGTGATTTGTCCTTGATCTACTTTCGGATCATGCGCGAACTGGCCGTGGAAAATGGAGTGCCTTTTCGACAGATCCCCGAAAAAAATCCGCGACTTGCGTTACCCGCGGACCTCGTTCCCATCTCCGAAAAACTGATGGCCTACGCTCAGGGGAAAAGCAAAACAGCTGGGCTAACCTCGCAGGAGGAGGAACTGCTGTTCCAGCGTTATGTTCATATCTCCGATAACTGGAACGCCGCTAAAAATCGCAACAATAGCGACCTGAACATCGTCTTCATTAATCGACCAGACGAAAACTCTGTGCGCACGGTGCATCCGAATGAGTAATTTTATACGTGTCGCTCTTGCCGCCTTCCTGCTCAGTGGCTGCACATTCGCCAACAGCCAGTCAATGCCTTACAAATCCTGGTACCTAGGGTTCTCGGCCCCCGCTTACATGGAAGTTTGGATCGAAACAGCCGATGTCGTCGATATTCAGGACCACATATATCCAAGTGCGATGAGTGGAGTTGCCTCCATGTTAAAGCCTCCCAACAATTCCGGCGATCCGCGAGGTTGGCCAAAAAAAATAGCCATCGGCAGCGGTAAGCATGTAACAGGGGCCGACTTGCCCAAACAGATCTATGTCCGTTGGCAATCGCTGGTCGAACCGCAAACCTACCTGATGGTGATTAAAATCCCCGAGGCTACTCGGGAGATCATGCGTAAGGGGGAAAAGGTTTTCTGTGCATTTGATGGGAAATGGATCACCGGCTATCGTCAGTCAATCGGTATAAGGCTGGTCCCCGGAGGAATCGCCAAAGTCTGGGTAGGCGGTCCTTGCATGACACCGATCGAGGTGACTACGGTACAAGCCGTGATTGATCCGCGTGGCCCGTATGAAGGTAAGTCTGGCGGTGAGTACGACTCACTCTCTGATGTGTCCAAAGCCTATGTCCAGAAGTTTGGTGTGCCGTACGACTCTTGGAAGTAGGTCAGAGCTGGCCCTTTAAGTTTCCTGGATGTGACGGGCCAGCGCGCTACACATCCTCCAATTGAACATGCGCCTCAGCAGGTATTGAACAGTTCGGAGGAGGGGCGCATACCCCATAATCAAGTCCGATTGTGGGTCTGCCACACATTCCCGCATTGAACACGGGGCCTCTTAGCTAGCATGCATGGTTCTGAGGAAGGACGCGGGTGACTATATTTAATACCCCATAGTTAGGTCCGATCGCGGGCGCTTTGGCGCTCAGAGCCGCTGTTCAGCAGGAAACTGCGCAACGGCAAATGTGCGGCTGCCATTATTTTTTGATCCGTGCGTAATGCACTACACCACCTGATTCTTCGCTCCAGCGGAATGGCTTCTTCAATGTAACCTTGGGCGCAAGCACCTCACGGAGTTCGAGTCGCAACGTGGCTGTCAGCCCGTCCCGCTTCAAGCGATCTTTCCAGCGGTACAAGTCCAGTTCGCACCACGGCGACTTTACCCGCCCGCTCAGGAGCAGGCGCCACAAGGTTCGTATCAGCGGTCCAGGTATGGCGTTGGGTGCAGAGCCCCCATGGCCCCGGGTACAAGCAAGGGAGCCTTGAGCATCGGCTGCGTGACAACGGCTACCGAATGCGGTTGTGATTTGGTCACGAACGCCAGCGCCGTAAAAGGCACAGCCGCAATGCCAAGCGCGGCAAAGGCTACCCGCCAGGAGAACAGCGCGGTCAGTAGCGCCCTCAAGCCAGGACTCATGATGATGCCAAGCGTCAAACCGGCCGAAACGAAGGCTATGCGACGCTCAGCGTTGTTGCCACCTGCATCGCTGGCGATCGCAAAGGCAACCGGTAGCATCCCGGCGCTCGCCGCGCCGGTCAGCACGCGAAAGAACAGCGCCATCTCAAACGTCGCAGCGAGGCCAGTCCCAATAGAGGCTGCAGCGAAGAGAATTGACGCCGGGATGAGAATTCTCATTCTTCCACAACGGTCCGACAACACGCCGAAGAAGAACGCACAAGCCGCGTTGGCCAAGCTGTAGGCCGTGACAAAGAACGTCACGCTTTCCGGCCTCACGGACAAGTCGTTGCCAATGGGTGTGAGAATGGCCCCGAGCAGTAGTTCATCAGCGCCGACAAGAAATGCGAGGAAGAACAGTGTGACGTTCCGGGCCCAGACCATGGTGGCTCCTCGATAAGGCGTGGTTATGGTCTTATCGTTGCGCAGAAACCAATACCATCATGGGGCGCTCCGTTTCTTCGGCTAGCGCCGGGTTTGCTTCGATCTGATCCGCTGTTGGTCCCCATTCATTGACATGGCGAATAGCAAAACCAGCAGCCATCAGCGCGTTCAGTGTGGTGCCCAAGGTCCGGTGGTATTTTACCACCCCGTCAGCCAGCCAGTTGCTGACGCGCTTACCTTCGTTTTGATAATTGTTGAGCGCCCACGACCGCTGACCTTCATCATCGGTGAGCCAGCCCTGACGTACCGGACAGGTGTAGATCGGGTGCTCAGTCGTAAAGACAAACCAGCCACCTGGTTGCGACGCCTGATAGATGGCGGCAAATAACGGAGCGAGGTCAGGAAGGTAATGCAGAGTCAATTGGCTGTACACTAGGTTGAACGCTTGGCTCGGCAGTGCGAGCTGTTCGAGGTCGCCGCGTTGGTAGCTGATGCCGTTGTCATTGGTGAGTTCCCGTGCCCGGGTCAGCATTTTTTCAGACAAGTCAACGCCAAGTACCTCGGCGGCTCCTGCTGCTCGCGCACTGCGGCAAAACCAACCGTAGCCACAGCCTAGATCGATGATCCGTTTTCCGGAAAGATCCGGGAGCATAGTCTGAATAGAGGCCCACTCGGGGGCGGCTTCTAAACCGAACTGAGAGCGTGGCAGTTGGGCATAACCGTCGAAAAAGGCCTGATTGTCGTAGATGTTTTGAGACATGTTGAACTCCGAAAGTAATTGAGATCACCTCAAAAATGAGGCAAAAAAAAGCGAGCAAGGGAAAGCCCTGCTCGCTTTATGAAGCTGCCTTTAGGCAACTTAAACGAAAAGGGCCGTGGATGAATTATCATCCACGGCCCTGACTTAATCGCCACATACGTATCTGCCTTCATCTTTATAGACGAGGCATACGAGTATCGTGGCGATGAATGTAAGGAGGCTAAAGCTCCTGATCAGGCTCTGAACAACGCTTCATCGCAAGCAATTGTCAGAGCTCACTCGGGTTACGAGCTGATCTGAATCGTACATGTTTTGCATACCAAGCCGATAAAATTAGGGTAATTCACTAAAATTTTAACGCTTTAGAGGAAAAGGTCAATGATGTCTTCTGTCATGTTGGCGAGATTCTGTGGCTACGCCGATGCCGACCAGCCCGCTCTTTAGGTGACGGGAAGTTCTGGGTCACGGCATCCTCGCCAATTCGCACCACCCATGGCGTAATGAGGACGGTGCGCAATCTTGGCGTCAACTCGCTCTCCGTTTATCCCCATCGACTAGTCCTATAGCCGCTACGAGCAAAGCTTAGCGTACGATTTTTTCCGAACTCTGCGGGCTCCCCACGAAGCGAGCTGCCCAACGTTCCGTGAGGTATGCCAGACCGAAATCACCACTTGTCATCACCAGCCGGTTCAATGCCGTATCATCTGCCTTGTTCGATAGTAGGCCGTGCAGGTAGACCAGCCCGTTCCAGCGACTGTTCTTCGGAATGGGTAGCATCGGTGCTGAATATGCCTGGAACGTTTGCCCTGTGCGTTTGGCTGCCGTGTCGAACACTCGGTCGAAGTTGGTGGTCATGAGGCGCAACGTCCCTTCGCGGCTGCGGGCCAATCTCAGCAAGGCTGCATGGGTATCTGTCGCACCTTTGCGACGCAACTTGGGCTTCAGGGCTTGCGCCAAGGCTTGCCGGACGGCGAGGCGCTGCCCCGGCAAGCACCGTTCCAGCAAGTCGAGCGTAGCGTCGAACTGGCCTCGGCCGAATGCCTCCTGCTTGATGGCTGAGAGCGTCGTGCCAGTCAACCGATAGATCTGTTCCACCAGCCCCTTGAAGTCTGGCAGCCCAGCTGGGCGGGAAATACCGGCGCCGCAGAAAAACACCACGCGACCTTCCTCATGAGACTGCAAAAGCTCATCGGGTATGTCTGGCCCATTAGCAACAAATTGCATTCCCTTGCTCCCTTAAATTCGTTTGATGACACGGCTCCATCTTGGCGATGGGTTATGTAGCATGCATTCAGATATCTGCCTATCCGGCTTGCGGACGCAGCGGTCGGGTGAAACTGCCCGAGTTAGTGCCGCACAAGCAGATGCTCGCTTAATCACGTAAGGTGCGTTGGACAGATACAAAATAGTTACAAGTATTAAGTTATTGAATTATATAGGTAAAATCATAACTAACGGTTAGCTAGGGTCCAGAAGCATTGGAAGCGATCAGCAGTGGCGGCCAGACAAAGCGTTTGCGCTTCTGCAATTTGTCCGAGCCCCAGGACACCAGCAGCATGCCGATCACCGCCGCCAGATATGGCAGCGCCGAAAGCCAGCCGGCCTCGATCATGTCCATTTGCGCGCCGGCCTTGAGGATCGACGGCAGCCACAGCACGAAACCGTAGACCCCAATGCTCCAGCAGAAAAACTGCAGGGCCAGGATGATCACTTTCGGCGAGCGGAAGGCTTCGGCGTAGTTCTTCACCGCTTTGATACCGACCTGTTCGGCCGCCAGGGCGCTTTGCAGATCCTGCTTCTCTTGATCGCTCAGCCATTTGGCTTGAGCGGGACGATCATCGGCCAGACGCCACCAGATAAATGCCCAAAGCACCGCCGGCAAACCTTCGATGATGAACATCCAGCGCCAGCTGAAATGCTGCACCAGATAGCCCGACACCACCGACATCCAGAGCATGGTCACCGGGTTGCCGAGGATCAGGAACGTGTTGGCGCGCGAGCGTTCGGCACGGGTGAACCAGTGGCACAGGTACACCAGCATCGCCGGCATCACCGCGGCTTCGACCACGCCGAGCATGAAGCGAATCACGACCAGCCAGTAGGCGTTGGAGACGATCCCGGTCAACGTGGCCAAACCACCCCAGAGAATCAGGCTGACGAAAATCAGCTTCTTTACGCTGTGCTTCTGGGCGTAGATCGCGCCCGGCACCTGGAAGAAGAAGTAGCCGAGGAAGAACAGCGCGCCGAGCATCGACGACAGGCCCGGCGTGATCATCAGATCGGCGGCCATCCCGGAGGCGGCAGCGAACCCGTAGTTGGCGCGGTCCAGGTACGCCAGGCTGTAGGTGATGAACACGATGGGCATGATGTACCACCAGCGGCGGGCGGCGAGTGTTGCGGTTTTCATAGTGGTGCTCCTGAGCTTGTTGTTTTTGTCGCAGCAGGTAACGGTTAGATCTTCAGTGACTGTGCGGACCTCTTCGCGAGCAAGCCCGCTCCCACATTTGAATCTGTGTCGTACACAGAATGGGAGGGCGAATCCGATTGAATGTGGGAGCGGGCTTGCTCGCGAATGGCGGCCTCAAATTCGGCAGACATTTCGAGGCGATCAGGCAACCCCTCCATATCCCCACGGCTCTGCACCGCGCGGCTGCCAATCCAGTTGGCACGCTTCACAGCGTCGGCAACGCTGTGGTTTTCCAGCAGGGCGCTGATCATGCCGACGGCAAATCCATCGCCGGCACCGACGGTGTCGACCACCGTTTCCACCGGCACGCCCGCCACGAAACCCTGATCCAGATGGGTGCGGTAATACGCACCGTGCGAGCCCAGTTTGATCGCCACGGCTTCAGCGCCCTGATCGAGGTAAAACGCCGCGATGTCGGCCGGGTCTTCAAAACCGGTCAGCAAGCGGCCTTCACTCAGCCCCGGCAGCACCCAATGGGCGAGGGCGGCGAGGCGGTTGATCTCGGTAATCATCCGTTGCTCGCTGGCCCACAGGCTCGGACGCAGGTTCGGGTCGAAGGACACGCTGCGCCCGGCATCACGCATGCGGGTCATTAACTCGAAAGACATTTCCCGGGCCGTTTCGGACAGCGCAGGGGGAATGCCGGTGGCGTGCAAGTGCCGGGCGTTCAGTAATTCAGGCGCGATCGACTGCCGCGACAGATGGCTCGCCGCCGACCCACGGCGGAAGTACTCGACCATAGGATCGCTGCCGTCGTCGGTGCGCGACTTGAGTTGAAAACCGGTGGGGTGTGCGGTGTCGATGGCGACGTTGCTGCAATCCAGACCTTCTTTTTCCAGGGTGTCGATCACGAACCGTCCCAGCGAATCAGCGCCCACCCGGCTCAACCAGGCCACATTAAAACCCAACCGCGACAAGCCAATGGCGACATTGCTGTCAGCCCCGGCAATGCGTTTGTGGAAGTGGCCGACGTCGGCCAGGTCGCCGTTCTGCTCGGCGACGAACATCGCCATGGTTTCGCCGAACGACAGGATATCGATCTCAGACATGAGCGCTCTCCAATCGGGTTTGACCGAGGCGGGCGAGGGTGGCGACGTGCTCGGTGGTCAACTGCACCAGGTCGTCGCCTTGCAGCGGATATTCCGCCGCTCGCATAACGCCCCGGGCCATGTGCCGCAGCAGTTGTTCCCACAGATGCAAGTCACTGGCGGCCGGCGGTATGGCGACCAGTTTGCCATCGGCCCGGCGCGTCACGGCTTTGCAGTGCACATAGCCGACGTGGCGACCGAGCAACCGCGCGGCGCTGGCGGCGGACTGGTCTTGCCAATGCCAGTTGCCGATATCGAAAGTCATTTTGACTGGCAGGCTGTGTTGCTCGACTTCAGCGAAAAAGCGCTGGAACGGTTCGATGCGGCCACCGTGCAAGGTTTGATCGTTTTCCACCAGCAATTGCACAGCACTTTTGTCCAGTACGCGGCCCAGAGTCTGGAGGTCGCTGTTGTCGGTGAAATAACCCAGAGACACTTTCAGCCAGTTGGCACCGAATGCCTGGGCGCGCTGCAGTGCGCTGCTCAGTTCGGGATTGGGTTTGGACTGGCCGGCCAGCCACAATTCCATCGGTGAGGAATACACGCTTTCGAGGCCTTGGGCCTGAGTCGCGTCAGCCAGTTGCGCGGGGTCTTCGACGGTCAGCAGTTCTTCGCGCCATTCGATGCGCGTGGCGCCCGCGGCAGCCAACACTTCAATAAAGGATCCCTGGCCGCGTTCGCGAACAAGGTCGGCGCCGTAGCTCGACAGGCTGATGGAAACGGCTGGTTTATTCATTGTTGTATACCTCTGAAACCGGTTTCATTTTTGTTCAAAAAAATAGGGCTGCTGACTCAAGTGGCGATTTTTGTCGACCCACGCACAATCAACCGCGCCGAAAAATCCAGGGTCCGCACCGGCCCGTCATCACCGCGCAAACGCGTGAGCAAACACTCGAACGCACTGGCGCCAATCTCGGCCGTCGGTTGGGCGAGGGCGGTGATGCCGCTGCCTACCAACGGATACCAATCCAGGTCATCGAGGGCGATCAGACCGACGTCCTCGAACAGATTGCACTTCAGTTCTCGCAATGAATGGGTACTGGCCAGCGCAGCAATGCCGTTGGCGCAGAACAGCGCTTTCGGGCCGGGGCCAGGCGTTTCGAGGAAGGTTTTCAGTTTTCTGGTCAGTTCACCGCCGGTTTCGAGGAGGGTGCCGCGCAGGGTCGGGCGTTGTTCGATCTGCGCCTTGAAACTGCTGACCCGCTCGATCCGCGAACTGGTGCCGTCATAGGGTTCAGTGACCAGCAGCACGTCGCGATAGCCGCGTTCTTGCAAATGGGTGAGGGCCATTTCAACGGCGGCAGGATTGTCCAGCCCGACCAGATCACTCTCCAGCTGCTCGACCTTGCGATCTACCAACACCAGCGGCATTTCCCAGTGCAGCTCGCGCAATTCTTCGCGGTGATGACCGAGGGTGTTCACGATCAGCCCTTCGATGTTGTAAGAGCGCAGCAGGGCCAGGTGCTGGCGTTCCTGCTCGTCATCGCGGTCGGTGTTGCACACCACCAGGCTGTAGCCGTGCTGACGGCAGGCGGTTTCGACCCCGTGCATCACGGCAATCGAATAAGGGTTACGGATATCGGCCACCAGCATGCCGATCAGGCGAGTGCGCCCGCGTTTCAGACCGCGGGCCATCTGGTTCGGGCGATAGCCCAGTTCGGCGATTGCCTGCTCGATGCGCAGGGCGATGGCATCGGAGAGCAGGGCACGGTCATCGCCGATGAAGCGCGAGACGCTGGCTTTGGAGACCTTGGCGTGTTCGGCGACGTCGAGCATGGTGACGCGGCTGCGTTGGGCGGCGGAGAAGTCGTTCATGGTGGCTGAACCTTATTATTGGAATTGGCTGTGAAACCGGTTTCAGAAGACATCATTCCCAAGAATGCGTCAAGCCAGAAAAGTAGGAAGGAGCATGATCAACCCGACGAGCGGTCGCTATACCTGTCATATATGACAGTAGCCAGACTTCCAAACCCGGTGCTTAATTCATGCAAGCGATTGCTTTCAGCACAGCAGAGTAATCCTACGAGCGCGAGAAGGATTTCCGACATGGTGGTTAATAAACCTCTGATATACGATCCACCGAAAGTTATCGGCGTACCCGATGCAGATGTTGACCCGGAGGGCCATATTCCACCTCCATTACTGCTGACTGGTATTGAAGTAGTTGTTCCTTTATGGCCTGAACCGGCGAAGGATCCGGTTGAAGAAGATACCCTGACGGTCTGGTTTGTGCAGACTGAGCAAACCCAGGTAAGAATACCTAACACCTACAAGCCAGAGGATATGAGACCCGAATTCATTATCCGAATTGGCCCGGAGTATCTTAAAAATAATGGTGCGGGTGAGTTGTGGTATGAGCTGGTCAACAGCGCTGGAAATCCATCGGAGTCCTATAAGCGGCGCCTGACTATTGATCATACACCTGTCCCGGTAGATCTTAAGGAAGCCGTGTTTCCCCATGCCAACTTGTGGGGGTATCTGAATTGTGCAACGAATCCTCCATTGTGGGAGGGGGTAAAAGTCGAGATTCCAGCGCTTCAGGGGTTCAAGGTCGGTGATCGATGCGAAGTACTCTGGCGGGGTTATTCAACACTGAATGGAAGTGGCCCGGAAATCGACAGCGCTCGAAAGAGTGTCATCCGCTTATCGTTAAGCGATCAAGACATACGTGAAGGATATTCCTTGGTCATTGAACCTTACGGAACTCATGTAAAGCCGATGGTGGACAATGACTCCGCTACGGTTATTTATCAAGTATTTCGCGGCACTAAGCTTGTAGGAAGTTCAAAAGTTGCATTGGTGAAAATAGACAGGATTATAAGTGGAGATGATCTTCCATGCGGGCCTTGAGTTCGGCATGGATATCAAGAGTGGCGAGCAAAAGCGTACGAAGAGGCTGATAGCTTCTTGGGGTCGTGTCGCAATTAATTGTGAATGCAATGGAGATGGCGAACATGAATGCTAAAGTTGAACAGGCGAAATTGTCCAGAATGGCAGTGCTTCAAGAAAAACTCGGTACGGGTGGTAGTGTTCTTTCTGACGCTCTGCCCCCTAAGCTTTTGGCACAAACTTTACCTGATGGTGATTTGCGTATACCCGTCGACAAGTTACAAGCACCTTTACAATACACCGTACCCAAGCCAGTCAATGAATACCCTAAGGAAACTCTGAAAAAGACATCCAGATTTGGTGAAATACGCACCTCGCACAAACTGAGCGGTTGAACCCCGATGAAACAGATGTCCTTCGCCGATGCCGAATATGCCGGAAAACGTAAGCAGACC
>NZ_VOBM01000063.1:0-23125 GCF_008370005.1 Pseudomonas sp. ANT_J28 | reverse complement strand
TGATCATCTTTACAACTTCCAGCTTGAAGCTGTCGTCGAATACTTTGCGTTTGTCGGTCATGGAGAACTCCTCAATAGGTGTATTTTCCACCTATCGGGGTGTCCGGGGAAATTAGACCACTGCAGACACACCGCTTTCGCGAGCAAGCCCGCTCCCACAGTGGAGATGTGTAAATAGTTTCTAGATGGGGGTATTTCAGAGGGGACTGTGAGGGTCAGCAAAGTGACTGCTGACCCTGGACACAGATCCGGTGGGCCTGATCAGATCATCGGGCCCTGAGGGTCTCAGGCGTCGGGCGCCTGATCTTTCGGTGCTTCAACATCATCTTCTGCGGCCACTTCACCTTCTGCATCCGGGTTCAGTGCGGCGGCTTCTTCTTCAGCTGTAGCTTTCTTGCGCTGAAGCTTTTCCTCTTTCTTCTGCTCCTTGGCCAAGTCTCTCTGACGTTTGGCGAAGGAATAATTGGGTTTAGCCATGGGCGATCCTCTGGGGTCGAAGGTGAGGTTGAGCGGCGCGTATTCTGCCCTGTATCGATGCCCAGCCGTTAGCTGGGTTTTTGCTCGATCCACTTTGGCACCACTGTCGGCTGCCAGGCGTCCAATACATCGAGCAGGGTTTGCGGCGATTCGCTCACTTGCAGCATGTCACGGTGCGGTTCGCGAACGAAGCCTTCGCCGACGATATGATCGAGAAAAGACGTCAATTTGCTATAGAAACCGTTCACTTCCAGCAGCCCCAGCGGTTTGCCGTGGTAGCCGAGCTGGCCCCAGGTCCAGACTTCGAACAGTTCTTCCAGTGTGCCCAGGCCACCGGGCAGGGCGATAAAGGCGTCACTGAGCTCGGCCATCCGCGCCTTGCGCGCATGCATGCCGTCGACCACTTCCAGACGAGTCAGGCCGCTGTGGCCGATTTCTTTGTCTTTGAGGCTTTGCGGGATGATCCCGATCACTTCACCGCCCGCCGCCAGCGCAGCATCGGCGACGATGCCCATCAGCCCGACGGCGCCGCCGCCATAGACCAGAGTCAGCTTACGCTCGGCCAATGCTCGCCCCAAGGCGACAGCCGCTTCACGATAAGCCGGGTTGGTGCCAGTGCTGGCACCGCAAAATACACAAACGGACGCTAAAGACATGCCTTACTCCACGGTCAGGATGACCACAGAGTAAAGGCAGGCACGCTGCGTTCCAAGGTCTACACTTCGCGTTCAGGTGTTTCACAGCTTCCGCTGGCGCCACAGGCGTAGACGGCGAGCAAACTGCGCAACAGGCTGTTAAGGGACATGACTGACGCTCCAGATGGGTGAGGACGACCTGATGATAGGGCCGCCCCAGACGTCTGGCTGGTAGATTGTTTCGATAGGTGTCATAGCCCGAAAGTTGTATACAATTTTTGATTCAGGTCATAGGAACTTGCGAAGTTTTCAGGCAGTCTTCTGTCCATTCGCACTTTTGTTAACCCTGCCTTGGAGATTCACCATGTTTGCCAAACTTGTTGCGGTATCCCTGCTGACGCTGGCCAGCAGTCAATTGATGGCTGCCGAGTGCAAGACCACCATCGACTCCACCGACCAGATGTCCTTCAACAGCAAGGCCATTGAAATCGACAAGAGCTGCAAAACCTTCACCGTCGAGCTGACCCACTCCGGCAGCCTGCCGAAAAACGTCATGGGCCATAACTGGGTGCTGAGCAAAGAGGCTGACATGCAGCCCATCGCCACCGCAGGCCTGGCCGCAGGCATCGACAAGAACTACCTGCCGGAAGGTGATGCACGCATTATTGCTCACACCAAAATCATCGGTGCTGGCGAGAAAGATTCGGTGACCTTCGACGTGTCGAAACTGGCCGCCGGTGAAGCATACGGTTTCTTCTGCTCGTTCCCGGGCCACATCTCAATGATGAAAGGCACGGTTACCCTGAAGTAATCGAATCGAACGCATAAAAAAGCGTCCCACCTGGGACGTTTTTTTTATGCCTGATCGTTCAGCCGATCAAGGCGCAAACGGCATCACTCGCTTGTGATGAGTTTTTTTATACGTGTCACAAATAATCTTGAACGCTTCCTCACGCACCGGATCTCCGTGCAGAAACGCGTCGATCTCGGCATAAGTCACACCGTGGGACGCTTCGTCCGGTTTGCCGGGCGACAGGTCTTCAAGGTCGGCCGTGGGGATTTTTTCCACCAGAGATTCCGGTGCGCCGAAGCTTCGGGCGATGTTCCGGACCTGGTTTTTCACCAGACCGCTCAGCGGTGCCAGATCGCAGGCGCCATCACCGAACTTGGTGAAAAAGCCCATCACCGCTTCCGCCGCGTGGTCGGTGCCGATCACCAGGCCATGGGCCGCGCCGGCGATGGTGTATTGGGCGACCATGCGGATCCGCGCCTTGGTGTTGCCGAGCACGAAATCCACCGAGACCGCGTGCTTGCCTTCAAAGGCCGCTACTTCACTGGCCAGGGCTTTGACCGCCGGGCCGATGTTTACGGTGTGGCGCTCGTCCGGGGCGATGAAATCCACCGAGGCCTGGGCGTCGTGTTCGTCGAACTGGGTTTCGTATGGCAGGCGCACAGCGATGAACTTGTAGCTGTTGTCGCCAGTGCGGGTGCGCAGTTCGCGCATGGCACGCTGGGCCAGCAGGCCGGCGGTCAGGGAGTCGACGCCGCCGCTGATGCCGAGTACCAGGGTCTTGAGCCCGGAATTGACCAGGCAGTCCTGGATGAAGGTAATCCGCCGGGCGACTTCAGCCTCGAGGGCGGCCTGGTCGGCGAACGGCGGCTGGACCTTGAGCTGTTCAGCAATCTCACGCTGTTCGGCTTGCATGAATTCACTCCTTGCTAGATGTGCTTGATGTGCTGGTAAGGGCGGCAGGTACTTTGAAAACGTGTCGCAAATAGGCGACGAAATTCGGATCTTTGCAGTGAGTCTTGCCAGGCTCATCGGAAATCTTTGCCACGGGCTGGCCGTTGCAGGCGGCCATTTTAAGCACGATGCTCATCGGTTCAACACCCGGAATATCGCACGTCAGGTTGGTGCCGATGCCAAAGCTGACATTGATCCGGCCGCGCAGCGTCCGAAAAATCTCCAGGGACTTGGGCAGCGTCAGGCTGTCGGAGAACACCAGCGTCTTGCTCATCGGGTCGATGCCGAGCTTGTGATAGTGCGCAATGGCCTTTTCTGCCCAGAGCACCGGATCACCGGAATCATGGCGCAGGCCGTCAAACAGCTTGGCGAAGTACAGATCGAAATCGCTGAGAAAGGCATCGGTGGTGATGCAGTCGGTGAGGGCGATCCCCAACAGGCCACGGTACTCGCGGACCCAGCAATCGAGGGCGGCAATCTGACTGTCGATCAGCCGCGGGCCGAGTTGCTGATGGGCCATGATCCATTCGTGGGCCATGGTGCCCAACGGCTTCATGTCCAGCTCCCGTGAAAGGTGCACGTTGCTGGTGCCGACAAAACGACCGGGGAAATCGTGCTTGAGCACGTTCACCACTTCTTCCTGCACGCGGTACGAGAAGCGACGACGAGTGCCGAAATCGGCGACCTGCAATTCGGACAATTCCTCCGCGCTAGCGTTGGCGGTGAGCCAGTCGAACTTGCGGTAGAGCTGCTCGCGCGCCTGTTCCAGGACGATCTCACGGTAGCGATAGCGATTGCGCACTTCGCTGACGATGGACAGCAGCGGCACTTCGAACAGGATCACGTGCAGCCATGGCCCGCGCAGGCGGATGAACAGCTCGCCGTTTTCGATACCGGTGTGGACGTAGCGCAGATTGAAGCGGAACAACCCGAGAAAGCGCAGGAAATCCGGCTTCATGAAGCTGATGCGCTCCATGAAACTCAACTGGTCGGCGCTCAGGCTCAATTCGGCAAGGCGCTCGATCTGGAAGCGGATTTCCGCCAGATACGGGCGCAAATCTTCACTGTTACGGCAACGAAACTCCCATTCGACTTCCACATTCGGGTAGTTGTGCAGCACCGCCTGCATCATCGTCAGTTTGTAGAAGTCGGTGTCGAGCAGGTTCTGCACGATGCGATCGCCAAACACGCTCTCGCTCATAACGGGGTTCTCCAGGCTGGCCACGGCCCGTGGCGGCGACGTTGCAGCTGTTTCAATGAATGGGCTAGTGGCGCATATCGGCAGTGGTGATTGCCAGCGATTTTTTTGGCTACACACAATCCCTGTGGGAGCGGGCTTGCTCGCGAATGCAATCGGTCAGTCGCTATTGATGTCGCCTGACCCACCGTTTTCGCGAGAAAGCCCGCTCCCACAGGGATTGTGTGTAGCTTCAAATTTGCGGTATGTCCGGGTTATCGATCTGTTCCAGCATCCACTTCACAAAATCCCGCACCTTCGGCACTTCCGCCGAATGCTCCGGGTACGCCAGGTAATAGGCATCGGTACTGGGCATTGCGTGCTGCCAGGGTATGACCAGTTTGCCGTCGGCCAATTCCTCTTCCACCAAAAACCGCGGCAACAGCGCCACACCGCAGCCGACCTGAGCTGCGCGGATGCACATGTAAAAGGTTTCGAAACGCGGGCCGTGGTAGCTGTGTTCGGTGTGGTAGCCCTGACTGTCGAACCAGTCGTGCCAGGCCTGGGGCCGGGAGGCGTTTTGCAGCAGGACCAGGTCGGTGAGTTGCGTAGGATCGGTGAACGGCGTGTTCGGCAGGCTGCCCGGTGCGCAGACCGGCACCAGCTCTTCGCCGAACAGCTTCAGGCATTCAGTGCCGGGTCGTGAGCCCTGGCCGAAATAAAACGCCAGGTCGCTGCGACCTTGCAGCAGATCGTCGGCTTCCTGTTCGCTGCACAGGTCCAGATGGATCGAGGGATGGCGCAGGCGCCAGCCTTTCAAGC
The DNA here is from genome assembly GCF_008370005.1 of Pseudomonas sp. ANT_J28. Classification (NCBI taxonomy): domain Bacteria; kingdom Pseudomonadati; phylum Pseudomonadota; class Gammaproteobacteria; order Pseudomonadales; family Pseudomonadaceae; genus Pseudomonas; species Pseudomonas sp. ANT_J28. The sequence goes on along the minus strand of NZ_VOBM01000063.1, from coordinate 18,270 downwards.
GTGGCACTAGCCAGCGCGCGCCGAAGGTCGGAGGCGTCGAGACGCGCAGGACTTCGGTTTCACCGCCGTAGGAGCGCAGGTAGTGGGTCGACATCTCGACCTGCGTGAGGATTTTTCGTACCTCCACCAGATACAAATCACCGGCCGGGGTCATTTGCAGGCGTCGGCGTACCCGGCGGAACAACAGGTGCTGCAGCAATTCTTCGAGTTGCGCGACCTGTTTGCTGACAGCGCTCTGGGTCAGGTTCAGCTCTTCAGCCGCCCGGGTGAAGCTCAAATGCCGGGTTACGGCCTCAAAACACTGCAGCGCGGTGATCGACGGCAAGTAGCGTTTATTCAGCATTGGTTGTCCTTTTTCTTGTTTCTTTCTTACCAGCAATTCGCAGCATGAATAAACGGAATGATATCTCTCTTAAAGGTCGTTTGTTGGGTAACGTCGGGAGCGCTAAAACTACAGGCCTCACCAGCCGAATTAATCCGGCTGCACGTTTTCTGTTTTTCGCTTGAGGAGTGACCCATGGTTGCCGCATTGCTTGATCGTCTTGGTGTGAACCCGACCCTGTACCAGAACGGCAAAGTGCCGGTGTATTCGCCGATCGATGGCAGTCAGATCGCCGCCGTGAACTGGGAAGGCGCCGCTGAAGTCGAGCAGCACATCAGTCGTGCAGATCATGCGTTCGAATTGTGGCGCAAGGTCCCGGCCCCGCGCCGTGGCGAACTGGTCCGCCAACTGGGCGATATCTTGCGCGAATACAAGGCCGACCTCGGCGAGCTGGTGTCCTGGGAAGCCGGCAAGATCACTCAGGAAGGTCTGGGTGAAGTTCAGGAAATGATCGACATCTGTGATTTCGCCGTCGGCCTGTCCCGTCAGCTGTACGGTTTGACCATCGCTTCCGAGCGTCCTGGCCACCACATGCGCGAAACCTGGCACCCGCTGGGCGTCGTCGGCGTCATCAGTGCGTTCAACTTCCCGGTCGCGGTCTGGGCCTGGAACACCGCGCTGGCGCTGGTCTGCGGCAACCCGGTGATCTGGAAACCGTCGGAGAAAACCCCGCTGACCGCCCTGGCCTGCCAGGCGTTGTTCGACCGCGTACTGAAGAACTTCAGCGACGCGCCTCCGCACCTGAGCCAAGTCATCATCGGCGGTCGCGATGCCGGCGAAGCCCTGGTCGATGACCCGCGTGTCGCGCTGATCAGCGCCACCGGCAGTACCCGCATGGGCCGCGAAGTGGCACCGAAAATCGCCGCACGTTTCGCTCGTAGCATTCTGGAGCTGGGCGGCAACAACGCAATGATCCTCGGCCCAAGCGCGGACCTGGACATGGCCGTACGGGCCATCCTGTTCAGCGCCGTCGGCACTGCCGGTCAGCGTTGCACCACGTTGCGTCGCCTGATTGCCCATGAATCGGTGAAAGAAGAAATCGTCACCCGCCTGAAAGCCGCTTACTCCAAAGTGCGCATCGGCAATCCACTGGAAGGCAACCTGATCGGTCCACTGATCGACAAGCACAGCTTCGAAAACATGCAGGATGCGCTTGAGCAGGCCTTGAGCGAGGGCGGCCGGGTGTTCGGCGGCAAGCGCCAACTGGAAGACAAATTCCCTAACGCTTATTACGTCTCGCCGGCCATTGTTGAAATGCCTGAGCAAAGCGATGTGGTTTGCAGCGAAACCTTCGCGCCGATTCTGTACGTGGTGGGTTACAAGGAATTCGACGAAGCCCTGCGCCTGAACAACGCCGTGCCACAAGGCCTGTCGTCGTGCATCTTCACCACTGACGTACGTGAAGCCGAGCAGTTCATGTCGGCGGTGGGCAGTGACTGCGGCATCGCCAACGTCAACATCGGTCCGAGCGGCGCGGAAATCGGCGGGGCGTTTGGCGGTGAGAAAGAAACGGGCGGTGGTCGTGAATCCGGTTCCGATGCATGGCGCGGCTACATGCGCCGTCAGACCAACACCGTGAACTATTCGCTGGAGTTGCCGTTGGCACAGGGCATTACGTTCGACTAAACCTCGAGTTGAACAGTGATCCCCCTGTGGGAGCGGGCTTGCTCGCGAATGCGATCTGTCAGTCGACATTGATGTTGTCTGACACACCGCTTTCGCGAGCAAGCCCGCTCCCACGCTGGGAACTGTGTGTTGGTTAGGTTTCTGATTGGAGTCTGGCAATGCCGTTACGCGAAGAGTGTCTGTGGGAAAAACTGACGCCGCAAAGGCCTGACAACGCGGCGCTCAAGGGCGAAGTAAAGGTCGATGTCTGCGTCATCGGTGCCGGTTTCACCGGTCTGTCGGCGGCGGTGCATCTGCTGGAAAAAGGCAAAAGCGTCTGTGTACTGGAAGCCCATCGCGCCGGTCATGGCGGATCGGGGCGCAACGTCGGGCTGGTCAATGCCGGGATGTGGATTCCACCGGACGAGATCGAAGCCGGTTTCGGCGAGGCGGTCGGCAGTCAGCTTAATCGCATGCTCGGTGCGGCGCCGTCCCTGGTGTTCAGCCTCGTGGATAAGTACAACATCGACTGCCAGTTGCGACGTGAAGGCACGTTGCACATGGCGCACAACGCCCGTGGCGAAGCGGACTTGCGCAGTCGTGAAGAACAATGGAAGCGTCGCGGTGCGCCGGTAGAACTGCTGACCGGTCAAGCCTGCGAACAAGCGACGGGCACCAAAAAGATTGCCGCTGCGCTGCTCGATCGACGTGCCGGCACGATCAACCCAATGGCTTACACGACGGGGCTGGCCAAAGCGGCCATCGGTCTCGGCGGCCAGTTGTTCGATCATTCCCCGGTCACCCGACTCGAACGTCAGGGCCAACGCTGGTCGGTACAAACCGCTCAGGGTTCGGTGCTTGCCGAGCAAGTCGTGATTGCCTCTAACGCCTACACCGAAGGTGACTGGACGGAATTGCGGCGCAACTTCTTCCCCGGTTATTACTATCAAGTGGCGTCGGTCCCGCTGACCGAAGAGGCTGCGCAGCAAATTCTCCCGGGTGGCCAGGGTTCCTGGGATACCCGCCAGGTCCTCAGCAGTGTTCGTCGAGATAAGGACGGCCGTCTGCTGCTCGGCAGTCTCGGTAATGGCAATCAGAAACCGACCTGGTTCCTCAAAGCCTGGGCCGACCGGGTTCAGAAGCACTATTTCCCATACCTCAAGCCGGTGGAATGGGAGTGCACCTGGACCGGTTGCATCGCCTTCACCCCCGATCATTTGATGCGTTTGTTCGAGCCGGCGCCCGGTTTAGTGGCAGTCACCGGTTACAACGGCCGGGGCGTCACTACTGGCACTGTCGTCGGCAAAGCCTTTGCCGATTATCTGTGTAACGGAAATCCTCAAGCACTGCCGATTCCCTTTGCGCCCATGCAGCCATTGGCGGGCGTGGGATTGCGCAGCTGTCTGTACGAGGCCGGATTCTCGCTGTATCACGCAGGCCAGTGCCTGCGGATCGTTATTTGATTGTTGAAATTTGTTGCTGAAAGCGGCGCTTTTTCGCGCAGCGACTAGCCTGTAAAAGGTGCGGGTTGTAGCAGTTCCGCACCAGCAGTGTGCACTTCGGTGACGCACGTTGTTACAGGCTGGTTGCACGTCGTTTGGCGCCGCGGTTGCAATGATGGCGCGTTCGGGTTGCGCCTTTAAAAATAAATGGTTTCACCTTCCGCGGTTTAGACGGTTGCACACCCAATGAAAATGGGATCGAAACAGTCGAAATAACAATAAAGCAGCGACTTTTTTCAGAATAAAAAACCGATGGCACGGCCCTTGCTCTGAGCATTCAGGAAGTCGCAGTGCCAACTAAAAAAAACCTTGGAGCACCACCTCATGTCCCAGACGTTTTACAAGAAAGGCTTTTTGGCCCTCGCAGTGGCAACTGCGTTGGGTGTTTCTGCGTTTGCACAGGCTGATGTGAAAATCGGTGTGGCGGGGCCGATGACAGGCGCCAACGCGGCATTTGGCGAGCAGTACATGAAGGGTGCACAGGCTGCGGCCGATGCGGTCAACGCAGCGGGCGGCGTAAACGGGGAAAAAATCGTACTGGTCAAGGGCGATGACGCCTGCGAACCGAAACAGGCTGTGACGGTCGCCAAGGACCTGACCAACCAGAAAGTCGCTGGCGTAGTCGGTCACTTCTGCTCCTCCTCGACCATCCCGGCTTCGGAGATCTACGACGAAGCGGGCATCATCGCGATCACTCCAGGTTCCACCAACCCGGCGGTTACCGAGCGCGGCCTGGGTGCCATGTTCCGTATGTGCGGGCGTGACGACCAGCAAGGCATTGTGGCCGGCGACTACATCGTCGACGTGCTCAAAGGCAAGAAAGTCGTGGTCCTGCACGACAAAGATACCTACGGCCAAGGTCTGGCGGACGCCACCAAGGCTCAACTGGTCAAGCGTGGCGTAACGCCGGTGTTGTACGAAGGCCTGACCCGCGGTGAGAAAGACTTCAGCGCCGTGGTGACCAAGATCCGTGCGGCCGGTGCCGATGTGGTCTACTTCGGCGGCTTGCACCCGGAAGCCGGTCCACTGGTTCGCCAACTGCGTGAACAGGGCCTCAAAGACGTCAAGTTCATGTCCGATGACGGCATCGTGACCGACGAGCTGGTGACCACCGCCGGTGGCCCGCAGAACGTTGACGGCGTGTACATGACCTTCGGCGCCGACCCGCGTCTGCTGCCAGACAGCAAAACCGTAGTGGACGAGTTCCGCAAAAAAGGCACCGAGCCTGAAGGCTACACCCTGTACGCCTACGCTTCGGTCCAGACCCTGGCGGCTGCCTTCAATGGCGCCAAGTCTAACAAGGGTGAAGACGCTGCCAAATGGCTGAAAGCCAACAAGGTCCAAACCGTGATGGGCGAGAAGACCTGGGACGCCAAGGGCGACCTGAAAGTCTCCGACTACGTGGTTTACCAGTGGGACAAGGACGGCAAATACCACCAACTGGAAAAACAGAAGTGATATGAACTGCTGATGGCTCGGCGCCTTGTGCGCCGGGCCATCAATCAACATGTCCGTGCAGTACCTGTCTTTTCTCGTAGAGCTGCACACAACCGTGTTGCGCCGGCGGCTGAACCCCGGTCCGTCGTACACGGCTTCTGTGCAGTCTCTCAAATGCGTGAGATTGCGTTATGGATGGTATTTTCCTGCAGCAACTGGTCAACGGCCTGACCCTCGGGTCGGTCTATGGCCTGATCGCCATCGGCTACACAATGGTCTATGGCATCATTGGCATGATCAACTTCGCCCACGGCGAGGTTTACATGATTTCCGCTTACCTCGCGGCGATCAGTCTGGCTCTGCTGGCTTACTTCGGTATTGAATCCTTCCCTCTGCTGATGCTCGGCACACTGGTCTTCACCATCATCGTCACGGCGGTGTATGGCTGGGTCATCGAGCGCGTCGCCTACAAACCGTTGCGCAACTCCACACGACTGGCACCGCTGATCAGCGCCATCGGTATTTCGCTGATCCTGCAAAACTATGCACAGATCGCCCAGGGCGCCCGTCAACAAGGCGTGCCCACACTGCTGACCGGTGCATGGCGAGTTGAAGTCGGGAGCGGCTTCGTCCAGCTCACCTACACCAAGATCTTCATTCTGATCGCCGCGTTTGTCGGGATGGCCCTGCTGACCTACGTCATCAAGTACACCAAGCTCGGCCGTATGTGCCGCGCCACCCAGCAAGACCGCAAGATGGCCTCGATCCTGGGGATCAACACCGACCGTGTGATTTCCTACGTGTTTATCATCGGTGCAGCGATGGCGGCCCTGGCCGGCGTGCTGATCACCATGAACTACGGCACGTTCGACTTCTACGCAGGCTTCGTCATTGGGATCAAAGCGTTCACTGCCGCGGTACTCGGCGGGATCGGTTCGCTGCCTGGCGCCATGCTCGGCGGGATTATTCTGGGGATCTCCGAATCACTGTTCTCAGGTCTGGTGAACTCGGACTACAAAGACGTTTTCAGCTTCTCGCTGCTCGTTCTTGTTCTGGTCTTTCGGCCTCAAGGCCTGCTCGGCCGTCCTCTTGTGTCGAAGGTGTAAGCGATGTCTTCAACCACTAAAAAAACCATTGATATCAAAAGAAGCCTGGTTGACGCGATTCTCGCCGGCCTTGTCGCCCTGATTGTGTTCGGCCCGATTGTCGGCATCGTCCTCGACGGCTATGGCTTCAACCTGCAGCCGACCCGCGTGGCATGGATTGTCGCTATCGTCATGGCTGGCCGCTTTGCCTTGAGCCTGTTCCTGCAAACGCCGAAGGGTCTGAGAATTCTCGAAGGCTTTGAAAGCACCGGCTCCGGGGTTCATGTACTGCCGCCTGATTACAAATCCCGGTTGCGCTGGATCATCCCGCTGTTGATCGTCATTGCCGTGGTGTTCCCGTTTTTCTCCAACTCCTACCTGCTGGGCGTGGTCATCCTCGGGCTGATCTACGTATTGCTGGGCCTGGGGCTGAACATCGTGGTCGGCCTGGCCGGTCTGCTCGACCTGGGTTATGTGGCGTTCTACGCCATCGGTGCCTACGGTCTGGCGCTCGGTTACCAATACCTCGGTCTGGGCTTCTGGACGGTGCTGCCGCTGGCGGCGATTACCGCTGGCCTTGCCGGTTGCATCCTCGGTTTCCCGGTGCTGCGCCTGCACGGTGACTACCTCGCAATCGTGACCCTGGGCTTCGGTGAAATCATCCGGTTGATCCTTAATAACTGGCTGTCCCTGACCGGAGGCCCGAATGGCATGGCCGCTCCATTGCCAACCTTCTTCGGCATCGAGTTCGGCAAAAGGGCGAAAGAGGGCGGTGTGCCGTTCCATGAGTTCTTTGGCATCGCCTACAACCCGGACGTGAAGTATTACTTTATCTACGCGGTGTTGTTCCTGGTGGTATTGGCCGTGTTGCACATCAAGCACCGCTTGACCCGCATGCCGGTCGGTCGCGCCTGGGAAGCCTTGCGTGAAGACGAAATCGCTTGCCGCTCCATGGGGCTGAACCACGTATTGGTCAAACTCTCGGCGTTCACCATCGGTGCATCGACGGCCGGTCTGGCCGGCGTGTTCTTCGCCACCTATCAAGGTTTCGTTAACCCGACCTCGTTCACCTTCTTCGAATCGGCATTGATCCTCGCCATCGTGGTGCTCGGCGGCATGGGATCGACCATCGGCGTGGTGATTGCGGCATTCGTGCTGACCGTCGCCCCGGAACTGCTGCGTGGCTTCGCGGAATATCGCGTGCTGCTGTTCGGTATCCTGATGGTGTTGATGATGATCTGGCGACCGCGCGGCCTGATTCGGATCAGCCGTACCGGTGTGACCCCGCGTAAAGGAGTAGCGCCATGAGCGAAGTCGTACTCTCGGTCGAGAAGCTGATGATGCACTTCGGCGGCATCAAGGCGTTGAACGATGTCAGCCTGAAGGTCAAACGCAACTCGATCTTCGCCCTGATCGGCCCCAATGGCGCCGGCAAGACCACCGTGTTCAACTGCCTGACCGGGTTTTACAAGGCCTCGGGCGGCAAGATCGAACTCAACGTGCGTGGCGAGCAAACCAACGTTATCAAGCTGCTGGGCGAATCGTTCAAACCCACCGATTTCGTCTCGCCGAAATCCTTTGCCAGTCGGATGTACTACAAGATGTTCGGCGGCACCCACCTGGTGAACCGTGCCGGCCTGGCGCGGACGTTTCAGAACATTCGCCTGTTCAAGGAAATGTCGGTGCTGGAAAACCTGCTGGTGGCCCAACACATGTGGGTCAACCGCAACATGCTGGCCGGCATCCTCAACACCAAGGGTTATCGCAAAGCCGAAAGCGATGCGCTGGACCACGCGTTCTACTGGCTGGAAGTGGTGGATCTGGTGGACTGCGCCAACCGTCTGGCCGGTGAACTGTCCTACGGTCAGCAGCGCCGTCTGGAAATCGCCCGGGCCATGTGCACCCGGCCGCAGATCATCTGCCTCGACGAACCGGCCGCCGGCCTCAACCCTCAGGAAACCGAAGCGCTGAGCGCGATGATCCGGCTGCTGCGCGACGAGCACGATCTGACCGTGGTGCTGATCGAACACGACATGGGCATGGTAATGAGCATTTCCGACCACATCGTGGTGTTGGACCACGGCATCGTCATCGCCGAGGGCGGCCCCGACGCTATCCGACACGATCCGAAAGTGATTGCGGCCTACCTGGGCGCCGATGAAGAGGAAGTGGTGCTATGAGCCAACCCATCCTCGAACTCAAGGAATTGGATGTGTTCTACGGGCCGATCCAGGCCCTGAAGAAAGTCTCGCTGCACATCAATGAAGGTGAAACCGTCAGCCTGATCGGTTCCAACGGCGCCGGCAAATCGACCCTGCTGATGTCGATTTTCGGTCAGCCGCGGGCGGCGGATGGGCAGATCATCTATCAGGGTGTGGATATCACCCATAAGTCGTCCCACTACATCGCCTCCAACGGCATCGCTCAATCGCCGGAAGGCCGGCGGGTGTTCCCCGACATGACAGTCGAGGAAAACCTGCTGATGGGTACCATTCCGATCGGTGACAAGTACGCCAAGGAAGACATGCAACGCATGTTCGAGTTGTTCCCGCGACTCGAAGAGCGGCGCACCCAGCGGGCGATGACCATGTCCGGCGGTGAGCAGCAAATGCTCGCCATCGCGCGTGCGTTGATGAGTCGGCCGAAACTGCTGTTGCTTGACGAGCCGAGCCTGGGTCTGGCGCCGATTGTGGTGAAACAGATCTTCGCGACCCTGCGGGAACTGGCGAAAACCGGCATGACGATCTTCCTGGTGGAACAGAACGCCAACCACGCTCTCAAACTGTCGGACCGGGCGTACGTGATGGTCAACGGCGAGATCCGCCTCACGGGCACCGGCAAGGAGCTGTTGGTTAACGAGGAAGTGCGTAACGCCTATCTCGGCGGCCACTAAACGGCTGAGCACATAAAAAACGCCCTGACGCATCCACGTCAGGGCGTTTTTTTATGCCGGTCGTAAAGGTTTTTTGAAATTGTGGAAAACAATATTCACAAGCTCTCAAAGCGCGACATAAAGCCGCTGCAAATAGTTGTTTTGTCACGGTTTTGACTTGTCCCCGTTTGCTGTGGAGCTGGCTGTGAATAACGTGGGAGTAGCTGGCTGAAAGCCTTTGAAACCGTGGCTTGCAGAGTTGTGGTTGTTTTTTGATCAGGTGTTTTTACGGGACCGCGCGCGGGCTTTGTCAACCTTTTTGTTGGTGACGAAAGCAGGGCGAAATGGAGTGGTGCTGCCTGTGGATAAGTCTGTGGTTAAACTCTGGAAAGACTCGGCTGAAGGCCGTAGTTACTGGCTTGGCGCCATCGTCGGTATGACCGGTCAGTCGTGCAAAATGCCATGGGCTACACAGCCGGCGTTCCAGGGTCAAGCAAAAAAATTTCCAATTTGCCCGCAAAGCCTTGTGCTCAGCGGCTTACAGCTTTTCCACTTGCCCCCGGAAACTGTGGACCGGCCTGTGGATAAGGTGCGCGCACATGGCTGAAAGCCACGGCGAGCAAGGCGTGGCAATCTTTGATCGTTTTTTGTACAGCTTGTACGGTAGTTGCCGCTGTGGGCAAGGCCGGGCATGCTGCCTGCTGATTTTCTATTCCAGTGGCTGCCGATCAGCCGAAGCAAGGAGAACACGATGTCCAACACCCTGTTTATTACCGGCGCGACCTCCGGTTTTGGTGAAGCCTGCGCCCGTCGTTTTGCCGACGCCGGCTGGAAACTGGTGCTGACCGGCCGTCGTGAAGAGCGCCTCAATGCGCTGTGCGCCGAGTTGTCGAAGCAGACCGAGGTCCATGGCCTGGTGCTCGACGTGCGTGATCGCAAGGCCATGGAGGAGGCGATTGCCAACCTGCCGCCGTCCTTCGCCAAGCTGCGCGGGCTGATCAACAACGCCGGCCTGGCCCTGGGCGTTGACCCGGCGCCCAAGTGCGACCTCGACGATTGGGACACCATGGTCGACACCAACATCAAGGGCCTGATGTACAGCACTCGCCTGTTGTTGCCCCGCCTGATTGCTCACGGTCGCGGCGCCGGCATCGTCAACCTTGGCTCCATCGCCGGCAACTACCCGTACCCGGGCAGCCATGTGTATGGCGCGAGCAAGGCGTTCGTTAAACAGTTCTCCCTGAACTTGCGCTGCGACCTGCAAGGTACGGGCGTGCGGGTGAGCAATATCGAGCCGGGCCTGTGCGAAAGCGAGTTTTCACTGGTGCGTTTCGCCGGTGACCAGGAGCGTTACAACGCCACCTACGCCGGTGCCGAGCCGATCCAGCCGCAAGACATCGCCGACACCATTTTCTGGGTGCTCAATGCCCCGGCGCACATCAACATCAACAGCCTGGAACTGATGCCGGTGAGCCAGACGTGGAGCGGGTTTGCGATTGAGCGTAATGCCAAGGCTTAAGACCGCGTAACGGCCATTCGCGAGCAAGCCCGCTCCCACATTAGTCCTGCGAACACAGGTCCAGTGTGGGAGCGGGCTTGCTCGCGAAGGCGATCGCCCAATCAACGAAGATAGTCGGCTAATCCGCGATAGCAGGTTGCCAAGTGATAAGGCGTGGTCGATGGCATGTCCCGGCGGGTGACGTCACCATTCTCATCACGACACTCATACCAGCCACCCTTATGCAGGGAGTGCTGCTGCAGCGCCTGCAATTGGCGCAGCACCGCGGCCTCGCTGTCTGGCCGCAAGGTCAGGGCGCGCAGGTATTCAGCCTGCGCCCAGATTCGCTGCGTAGCGTCCCGAGGTGGGCCGTTCGGTACCAGGTCAAGCATCGCCCGCACGGCGCCGGTCTGTTGATCGACGCCCAGTTGTTCGGTGAACGCAAAGGCGCGTTCCAGAGAAGCGTGAAGTGTCGAACCGCGCAGCAACGAAGACGATTCCAGCAGGAAATACCACTCGAACTGATGCCCCGGTTCAAACCAGTTATCCACAGCTCCCAGCGGTTTCTCCATCAACACTCCGTGTTGCGGGTCGATAAAACGCTTCTGCATCGCTGTGCATAACTCGACGAGAGAGTCTTGCACGGCGACGTCTTTGCGCACCGACAGCGTGGCGAGGAAGGCTTCGGCCAAGTGCATCAGGGGATTTTGCAGCGGTCCGGACTCGAGCGAGGACCAGTCACGGTCGAGGCTGGCTTCGTACAGACCGTCGCCTGTCGCAAAGCGCTGCGCGACCACTTCCAGTGCAGCGTTGAGCACCGATTCCACCAGCGGCTCGCGGACCTTGTCCCAGTAATGGGCGCAGGCGAACAGGATGAAGGCGTGGGTGTAGAGGTCTTTGCGCTGATCCAGCGGAGCACCGTGCGGGTCGACGCTATAGAACCAGCCGCCATGCTCGGCATCGTGGAAATGCTGCTGCAAGGAACGGAACAGCGCTGCGGCGCGCTCTTCGGCGGCCGGTACCTGGCCGATTAGGCCGGAAAACAGGTAGAGCTGCCGCGCGCAGGCCATGGCCCGGTAGCGTTGGGGCGGCAGCGGTTGGTGCCCGGCGTCCAGCGCCTCATAGGGCAGTGCCATGTCGGCATTCCAGCCGGGACCTTGCCAGAGCGGCACGATCACGTCCTGGAAGTGCTGTTGCACCGAAGCAAACAGAGCGGTCAATTCAGGCTGGGAGGCGGAGCGGGAAGCAGGCGGCATTGGCTGGCGTCGTCACGGCAGGGTTGATTGCGCGACATGTTAGCAGAGAGCGCGCGTTGATCGGTCCCACGCAGAGCGTGGGAAAGATCTTTGAGCGTTTATCCCGCCAGCAACCACACGCCGGTCGCCGCCGACGCTGCACCCGCCAGTCGAACCAACGGCGCCGCCGCTTGAGGCAACACCCGCACGATGGCGTAACCCAACCCATGCAACGCAGCCGTCGCCGCCACAAACCCTGCGGCATACGCCCAAGGGCTAGACATGTCCGGTAATTCCAAGCCATGGGCCACGCCGTGGAACAGCGCAAACAAAGCGGTTACCGCAACAGCCAGGCTCAACGACGGACGCACTGCCAAAGCCACTGCCAGACCCAGCGCCAGCACCGACGCCGCAATTCCGCTCTCTAGCGCTGGCAGGTTCAGCCCTTCAAACCCCAGCAACCCGCCGATCAGCATGATGCCGACGAATGTGCACGGCAGCGCCCATCGTGCGGCGCCTTTCTGCTGCGCCGCCCACAAACCGACCGCAACCATCGCCAACAAGTGGTCGAGGCCACCGACCGGGTGGCTGATACCGGCGATCAAACCGTTGTCGCCATGCCCCGGGTGGGCGAAGGCGATGGCCGGGGTCAGCAGCAGGGCCATGGCGCCCAGAATGCGTTTAAGTGTCATGGAAAAGCTTCCTTGTTGATAAAAATTGATCGTGTTCACGCCGCTGTCAGCAGGCCCTGGCGTTCGATGAAGGCGATGATTTCTTCCAGGCCGAGGCCGGTTTTCTGGTTGCTGAAAACGAATGGCTTGCCGTTGCGCATGCGCTTGGTGTCGCTGTCCATCAGTTCCAGCGACGCACCCACCAATGGCGCGAGATCGATTTTGTTGATCACCAGCAGATCCGATTTGCAGATCCCCGGCCCACCTTTGCGCGGCAGCTTGTCGCCGGCCGAGACGTCGATCACGTAAATGGTCAAGTCGGACAGTTCCGGGCTGAAGGTGGCGGACAGGTTGTCGCCACCGGACTCCACGAGGATCAGGTCCAGCCCCGGAAAACGGCGGTTCAGTTGATCCACGGCTTCAAGGTTGATCGAGGCGTCCTCGCGAATCGCCGTGTGCGGGCAGCCGCCGGTTTCCACACCGATGATCCGCTCCGGTGCCAGTGCTTCGTTGCGCACCAGAAAGTCGGCGTCTTCACGGGTGTAGATGTCGTTGGTTACCACCGCCAGGTTGTAGCGGTCGCGTAAGGCCAGGCACAGGGCCAAAGTCAGAGCGGTTTTGCCGGAACCGACCGGGCCGCCGATGCCGACGCGCAGAGGTTGTGTGTTCATGTGCTTCTCCAAAATAACAGGCCCTAGGAACGGAATAGACGGCTGTACTGGCGCTCATGGGCCATGCACGCCAGGGACAGGCCGAAAGCGGCGCTGCCATAGTGTTCGGGGTTGATTCGGGTGGCGTTCTGCTGGGCCTCTTGCAGCAGCGGCAGCAGTTCGCTGGTCAGGCGTTGCGCGGCTTGCTGACCCAGCGGCAGGGTTTTCATCAACACCGCCAGTTGGTTTTCCAGCCAACTCCAGAGCCACGCCGCCAGCGCGTCTTGCGGGCTGATATTCCAGGCGCGAGCGGCCAGTGCCCAGCCGAGGGCCAGGTGCGGCTCGGGACGTTGTTCAAGAACGGTGCGGGCCAGGGCATCGAGTTCCGGCAAACCATTGAGCAGTTGTTGAAGGGAGTAGCCCATCTGCCGGCTCTCCTGATGCAGCTCGCGGGTTTCCCGACTGGCGCGATGTTCTTCGCAGCGTTGCAGCAGTTCGTCCCAGTTTTCTTCTGCCGCGGCCACACAATGAGCGAACAGCAGTGGCGCTTCGAAGCGTGCGAGATTCAGGATTAGCTGATCGCTGATCCAGCGCCGCGCGCTATCGGAATCGCTGACGCGGCCGTTATCCACCGCCATTTCCAGGCCTTGGGAATAGCTGTAACCGCCAATCGGCAACTGCGGACTGGCCAGGCGCAACAGCGCCCAGGCTGGGTTCATAGCCGTACGCCGAACTGGTGCAGTTTCGGCGGGTAGTTGAAGTCTTCATCGCCGTGACGCGAATGGTGGTGGCCGCCGCCGTAGGCGCCATGTTCCGGCTGGAACGGCGCTTCGATGTTCTCGACCTTGGCATCAAGCTGTTCGAGCATGGCCTTGAGCACGTAGTCGTCGAGCAGGCGCAACCAGCCATCGCCAACTTGCAGGGCGACGTGTCGGTTGCCGAGGTGGTAGGCGGCGCGAGTCAGTTCGAAAGCATTGGCGCAGGTGACGTGGAGCAATTGTTCGGCGCGGGCGCAGACGCGGACGATGCGCCCGTCTTCGGCTTGCAGGTATTCGCCGTCGTACAGCGGTGGCTGACCGCGCTCCAAAAACAGCCCGACGTCTTCACCCTCGGCACTGAAACAGCGCAAACGGCTTTTGCTCCGGGCTTCGAAGGTCAGGTGCAACTCGGCGGCCCAGACGGGTTGAGGGTCGATTCTGCGATGAATCACCAGCATCGGAAGGCTTCCAGCAATGGACAATGCTTAGGCTAGAGCAAGGGGCTTGCCAATCGGGTGATACGTAGGAAATGCCTGTCGGAGCTCAGTGGGTGTTCCGGGATGTTGCAGGTTTTTGGGTTGATTTGGTGCGGGAGAATGTTTGGCGCACCAAATTGCAGCGAGGTCGGTGTTTCATGTGGGAGCGGCGGTGCGACGATTCGACTTGCTCGCGAAAGCGGTTTTATAGTCACATAGATATTGGATGTACCGACGCCTTCGCGAGCAAGCCCGCTCCCACAGGGGTTATTCGGTGCTGCCCAAACCTTGCCAATGCTTAAGGCCAATAAAGATAAAGCGCAACTGCTGGGTGATCTTTGCTTGGGGCGTCAGATGCTCTGGCAGCGCCTGCGCTGGCGGATCAATGATGTCCGGCAAGGTCGCAAACACACTTTTAACAATCAGATCGGCCATGACGCTCAGGCCGGCGATGTCCAGGTGTTGCAGCTTCGGCATCAAGGACAAGTCGGCCGCCAGGTCCGAGCTGATGTCTTCGCGCAAGCGGCCAATGGCCTGGCGCACTGGCAGCGAGCCGCCATACTGCTCGCGAGCCAGAAACAGGAACTGCGAGCGATTGGCCGTAACCACGTCGAGAAAGATCCGCACCGAGGCGTCGATGATGCCGCCCATGACGAACTCGTTGTGGCGCACAAGGCGAATGGTTTCGCGGAAGGTCTGACCGACTTCACTCACCAGCACCAGGCCCAGTTCATCCATATCGGCGAAATGCCGGTAGAAACCAGTGGGCACGATCCCGGCGGTTCTGGCGACTTCGCGCAGGCTCAGGCTGCCGAATCCTCGGCCGCATTCCATCAAGTGGCGGGCAGCGTCCATCAGGGCGTTGCGGGTCTGTTGTTTCTGTTCGGCGCGGGGCAGCATCGCAAGGGTATTTTCTGGATAAGACAGCGGCGCACTCTAGCAAATCGGCTTTGCCGGCGTCGAACGACTATCGGGGGATCAAGCGGGGAAGTGAGGCCTCTATAACGTCAAAAGCCCAATCCGGAGATTGGGCTTTTTTTCAGGGCCGCCATAGGCTCAGCTCAAAGCGCTGTTGCGTTCGATGACACGGTCACCACCACCTTCAGCCAGGGTTTGACCTTGTGGAGTGCGGTCGGAACCGTCAGCAGCCAGGGTTTGACCCTGTGGAGTGCGATCGGAACCGTCAGCAGCCAGGGTTTGACCCTGTGGAGTGCGATCGGAACCATCAGCAGCCAGGGTTTGACCCTGTGGAGTGCGACCGGAACCGTCAGCAGCCAGGGTTTGACCTTGTGGAGTACGGTCCGAGCCATCCTGGGTGATCAGGCCTTTTTCTTTCAGGCGATCATTGCCACCTTCGGCGACGGTTTGGCTGAACACCGAGTGGGTGGATTTGACTTGTGGGGTCGCCTGGTCAGCAGCTGGCAGGGCGAAAGCCGTGCTGGCCAGCATCGAGAGGGTAAGGCTAAACAGTAATTGGCGTTTCATGATTGGGTGCTCCGTAGGAGGGCGATAAAGTGGGTACGAGGGCAATGCTACTCTCGATAAGTCGATATAAAAGTTCATAAACGCAATGGTAATAATCAACGGAATTGATTGTTCCGTGGGACGGCTCTAAATCGGGCGTTTCCGGCGGACGTTTTTGCGCTGTGATGGGTATTTTCGACTCACTGGCGCCTTGCAAAAGTGCGGGTCCGGTAACGCTGGATTGAGGAGCATTCTGTCGCCGGCCGATTATTTGAGCGTTAAGCGGTATTTCGGTTAAACCTGAACGCCATTTCCCAGTCCTAGACTCCATGGCAGGCCGGTTCTGGCCTAACGTTTCAAACGTGCGTCGCAGTCAGGGCGCTCAGTCGTATCAGGAGCCCTGTGCAATGACGCGCACTCGAAAAATTTTTACCTGGACCCTCGCCAGCCTCGTTGTCCTGCTGGCCGTACTGGTTCTGATCATCGTGTTCTTCGATTGGAACCGGATCAAACCACCGCTTAACGCCAAAGTTTCCGAAGAGCTGCACCGCCCGTTCGCCATCAACGGCAACCTCGCAGTGGTCTGGCAACGTGAACCCGACGAGGACGGTTGGCGCGCGTGGGTACCGTGGCCGCATGTTGTGGCGGAGGACTTGAGCCTGGGCAACCCGGACTGGTCGAAGAAGCCGCAGATGGTCACCCTCAAACGCGTCGAGTTGCGCCTCTCGCCCCTGGCCTTGCTGGTGCAGCGCGTGGTGATCCCGCGTATTGACCTGACCGAACCGAATGCCGACCTCCAGCGCCTGGCCGACGGTCGCGCCAACTGGACCTTCAAGTTCGACCCCAAAGACCCGAACGCCGAGCCTTCAAGCTGGGTGGTGGACATCGGTGCGATTGGCTTCGATAAAGGCCACATCACCCTCGACGACCAGAACCTGAAGACTCAGCTCGACTTGAGCATCGATCCGCTGGGCAAACCGATTCCGTTCAGCGACATCGTCGGTGACAAAGCCGCGAAAACCGCGTCGGAAAAGGGTGCCGCGCCGCAGGATTACGCGTTCGCGCTGAAGGTCAAAGGCCAATACCACAGCCAGAAACTCGCGGGCGAAGGCAAGATCGGCGGCCTGCTGGCGTTGCAGGACGCGGCCATACCGTTTCCGCTTCAGGCTCAAGTGACGATCGCCGACACCCGGGTCGAACTGGCCGGCACCCTCATCGATCCACTGAACCTCGGCGCTCTGGATTTACGCCTGAAACTGGCCGGCACCAGCCTGGGCAATCTCTACCCGCTGACCGGCGTCACCCTGCCGGACACACCGCCGTACGAGACTGACGGCCACTTGATTGCCAAGCTGCATGAAGCGGACGGTGCGGTGTTCCGTTACGAAGAATTCAACGGCAAGATCGGTCAGAGCGACATCCATGGCAGCTTGGCCTATGTCGCCAGCCAGCCGCGACCGAAGCTGAGCGGCTCATTGCTATCCAATCAGCTGCTGTTTGCCGACCTGGCTCCGCTGATCGGTGCCGATTCCAACGCCAAACAAAAGGCCCGTGGTGGCGAAAGCAAGCAGCCGGCGGACAAGGTCTTGCCGGTCGAAGAGTTTAAAACCGAGCGCTGGCGCGATATGGACGCTGACGTCGAGTTCACCGGTAAGCGCATCGTCCATAGCGAAAAACTGCCGTTCAACGATCTCTACACCCACCTGATACTCACTGACGGTGTGCTGAGCCTTGAGCCCCTGCGCTTCGGCGTGGCCGGTGGCAACCTGGATGCTCAGATTCGCCTCAATGGCCGAACCGAACCGCTGGAAGGCCGGGCAAAACTCACCGCACGCAAGTTCAAACTCAAGCAGTTGTTCCCGACCTTTGAGCCGATGAAAACCAGTTTCGGCGAGCTCAATGGCGATGCCGACATCACCGGTCGTGGCAACTCGGTGGCCAAACTGCTGGGCACCGCCAATGGCAATCTGAAGATGCTGATCAATGACGGTGCCATCAGCCGCGAACTCATGGAGTTGGCAGGGCTCAACGTCGGCAACTATGTGGTGGGCAAGATCTTTGGCGACAAGGAAGTGAAGATCAACTGCGCTGCCGCCGACTTCGACATCAAGACCGGACTGGCGACCACGCGTCTGTTCGTCTTCGATACCGAAAACGCGATTATCTACATTGATGGCACCGCCAACATGGCTACTGAGCAACTGGACCTGACCATCACCCCGGAATCAAAGGGCTGGCGGTTGATTTCGCTGCGTTCGCCGCTGTATGTGCGGGGCAAATTCATCAAGCCAGATGCGGGTGTGAAGGCTGTGCCGCTGATACTGCGCGGGGCGGGAATGGTGGCGTTGGGCGTAATTGCCGCACCGGCGGCAGGGTTGCTGGCGCTGGTGGCGCCGAGCGGTGGCGAGCCGAATCAGTGCGCGCCGTTGCTGGAGCAGATGAAGGCCGGCAAGGCGCCGGTGACCGTCAAACCCACCCGGTAATTTGTTGGTGTCTGTCATGACGCCTTCGCGAGCAAGCCCGCTCCCACATTGGACCGCGGTCCAATGTGGGAGCGGGCTTGCTCGCGCACGCGGTTTACTAGGCGCTACATATCTTTCAGCAGGTCGGCCATGTCATCGGCATGTTCTTCTTC
>NZ_VOBM01000062.1:0-23564 GCF_008370005.1 Pseudomonas sp. ANT_J28 | reverse complement strand
GGAAGAAGACAGGGATTGATCAATCGAACTATGATTTTTCATGGACTCGCCCTCGCTGTCGTTGGCTGTTTAGACTGCCACCGTGGCGCATTGACGCCTCGGCTTGGGCGAGTCCATCCAATTACAACTCGTGCGACTCAGCCAAAGTTGTTTGACTGAATCGCATCAGGGAAAGCGTCCGGAGTTACTCCTAAGGCCGAGCCTTCAATCGTCGCCCTAACACATCCAGCACATCACACCCATCCCGCAACGGAATGGCACAGAGCAAAGCAAAATCACTAAGAATGAAGGACTGACACTCGATCGAACCGCGCATGGACAAGTTCTCCATCACTTGGGTGACGGCACGAATTCGGTAGCTGGCAGCGTCATACAAAACGTCCAGCGGCGCTTGAGTGTCGACGAACAGGGTTGGCATGTCGTCGCAATTGCTGGTGAGCGCCATGAAGCGGCTTTGGGGATGGGGGGTTGGTTTTTCGTAGGGTGGATCGGGGTTAAGTGCTTTCATCAATTTTAGTCCTAACGTATGGATTGACGCCGCCAGAAATCGCTTCCACGCAATGGGTGGCGGCTGTACGCAGGTGTGGAAGACCGAGACGTTAGGCACCCGGCGCACTCGAAAGCGCCCCGCGCACAGCCACCATAAAACACAGACGATAAAACACGCCGAACTGGTGGCGCTTGATGCGCCTAACGATAGAAGGGCTTCCACGCCCTGTCACTGAATTTGCAGTGACAGCTAAGAGACTATCGATGAGGCGCGTTGCGCACCAGTTCATGGAAACCGCTACAGGTTGAAGGAAACTTCCGATGACCTTGCCCAGAAATTTCGCGACCGTTACGAGACTTCTAAACAGCCGAATCAGTCTGTGGTGCTGGCAATCAATGCGCTAATAGTTCGACGCTTGGGATTCCAGATCGTGAGACACCCCCCCCCCCACCACTCCAAGCCTGCATCAAAATAATTGCTCCATGACTCGACACTTGCAATGGTGTCGTCATAACCATGCAGGCCTCTGTTGAGCCGCTCGACCCAATTCACCACTGAGACATCATCTATTTCGTTTAACCCAAGGAGTTCGCACCATCTGAGAAAAACCGACTGCGCCTCCGCCTCCCCATTTTTAAATTGAGCACGACACGGAGGATTTACAAAGCAGGCGTATAGCGCTAGCCGCTCAAAAATATTGGTTCTATCAGTGGAAGTCAGATGCCGCACCTCATCCCGACTGAGTGGAGTAGCTATGGCATTTTCTAAATCCCAACTAATCAGCGGTTCCGGATAATCCTCATACTTTGGATCTTTGACGAGATTTTCGTGCCACTCCATCGCCTCTGTCATCAGCAACTCATGAAGCGCTATCAGCGCATGTCGATGCATGCTTTCATCAATTTCAATCTCAGATTCCGGTGAAAGAACTACAAACTTGAATACGCATCCAGCGCTATCCATTCGTTCACGCAATGATGCAGTGCTTTCTTTCTCAACAACCTGCAGCAAAAGAACCAACTTCTAAAAAACATAAAACATCTGATCGAGGGCAAAAACGGGACGAATTTCCGACGGGGAGCAAAAGACCTAATCCGCACAGTTTAACTTTTCGCTTCAGCCTCAAACAAACTGAGATCTGTTTTTCTCCGACAGCTCCAATAAAACTCAAGCACGCAGCTAGTTTCATCATGCCTAAAATCCATAATTTGCTTGTATAACGATTGAATAGCAGGATCGGCGATATTTTTCATACTATCGATTACCAAACATGCTTCGTAAACACGTACCGCGACTTCTTCAACTTCCGACATGTAGTCTTTCAGAGACTTAATCCCAAGAAATCGAGAAAAATGAAACGGTAGGTCCCTGCCAGACCGAAACACATTGCATAGACTGAGAGCTAACAGATCAGCAAAGTATGATCGAGCTCTACAGTCCGGATTCGAAATCAACTCTAAAATTCCTGCATCTCCACACTCTCCTAAAATATTCATATCAACAGCATCAGGATCCTCCGCGTAGTCATCGTCAAACAACTCCGCGTCTGTCTCTCTACAAGTCCAGCGTTTGAAATCATCAAACGACCATCTTCCCTCAATAACTTCAGGCACAATTCATGCTCCATCGTTTTTCGACTGATATCATTTCAAACGGCCCAGCAGCACATTAAGTGAAAGTGAACAGATTTATTTATTCTATGTCCGTAAACCCCGTAACTTCCGTCAGAAAGAAACGTCTATTCGATCTACCTTAACTTTTACGAATCGCCCGTTCAGATGAGGATAGTCGTAGTGAATGTCCTGATCCGAAAAATCCACAAAAGATCGAAACACACCCCCATCCAAATACCCATAAAGCGCGCATGAAAATCCGTCATCTTTCATTTCTATCAGTGTAGTGATTGGCTCCTCTGCAGCAGCAACTACATCAGTATCGGCAAGCACCAAATCGAATTCCACTTCATAGGTTTCTCCCACTTCAATTTTTGATAGGCAGTAGCTTGCGAAGCATTTAACTTCCAAGCCCTTAACGAGCAACAAGACCTCTTCTTCAACCACTGGACCTACTGCCAGCACTACGGCTTCATATCTCTTAGTCATTCGCTGGCCTCACTACCTTGTCAAAAACGGACAAGTTCATCTACACTATTATTTATCATCGCCCTCAGACTTATAACGCTGCAAACAGTTAAGAAGAACCATCATAAACCCTCTCTGATCCTTAACATCTTCATCAAAATAAGTGTCAATTTTTGAAAAAACCCCATCGAAATTGTCACCACAACCTAAAAAATACTCCAAAGTATCCATAAGTAATTGCCGCTCTTTTTGACTATAGATAAAAAACTCCGGACGCAGCAACAGATCAAATAGCTCAGCGAGCTCATTCTCATCATTCACGTCCTTCGAAACTATAATTTCTTCCCTTTTCAAGTCACGTGTATTTTCTATATCAAAGACGAAAAGCAAACTACGTATATCCCAAATATCGTAAGAATTTTTCATTAGTCAAAATCCGTAAAAGCTGTTAAAGGCTGACCCGCTGAATTCAAGTAAACTATTGCTCTGGTTTGTTCACCGTACTGCAAGCCGTCTCTCTTAAATCCCTCTCCTACTTTTTTACCCATTTCAATTGGACGCTTGGAAGCATTCAAACCATTCTGTTTAAAAATCAACTGTGCGCGCTGTATCGCATTCATCTGATCGCGATGGCTGAGAAAGTGTGTCGCCGCAGAGGGTATTACGGGCTCGCCCCTTCGCCTTCCTCTCTCGTACCTATCTATTTCGCCGGTCCCAGGGTTCCTGCCTTCTTGCACTCGCTGAAGCTGGGACTGCAGAGTGGTTTGAGCACCATGTTTCTGTAGAAAGTGGGCCTCATCAATTGAATCTTCCATTTCTTTCAATCGCCTATGAACAACCGCCTCCGCCAATTCATCAATCCGCGCCCTACGCTGATCACCCGTCAGCTTCGGCAGCGCCGGCTCACCTTCATCAACCCTAGCGCCAGTCGTATCATCCGGCGCCCCACACCCAGGCTTATTCGGCGGCGGGCAATTCCCGCTCAGCCCCAACGGATCAACCCACCCCGTCGGATTCGGCGTGTACTGGTACTGATTCAGCCCACCCGTCAACTTGATCGGATCGGGCGTCAGGTACCGGCCAACCTCCGGATCATAGTACCGATGCCGGTTGTAATGCAGGCCGCTCTCGGCGTCGAAGTACTGCCCTTGAAACCGCAACGGTTGCTCGAGCTGCTCTCCCCCACCGAATGCAAGGCGAGTGACTTTCCCGTAGGCGTTGTACTTCGCCGACCAGACGATTTCGCCGCTGTAATCCGTCAGTTCCTGCGGCGTACCGAGGTGATCGAGTTGGTAGTAGAACGGGCACGCCTTGCGCGGGCCTTTGCCATCGAGCATGGCCAATGGGCGGAAAGTGCCCGGTTCGTAGACGTAGCTGCGGTAGTGCTCGCAGCTGCTTTCGGCGATGAGGTTGTCGCCTTTCCAGAAGAACTCGGTGGTGTGGCCGTCGACGGTTTTGCTGATGCGGCGGCCGAAGGCGTCGTAGCGGTAACTTGAGCAACGACCGTCAGGGGTTGTGACGCCGACCAACCGGTGTTGGCAGTCATACCGATACTCGGTGACGAGTTTTTGCGCGGTGCCGCGACGTTCGCGGATCAGGTTGCCGAAGGCGTCGTAGTCGTAATGGCGGTCGCCCTGCATGAGCAGACGGTTGCCTTTGACGGTCGCGGCGCCGGGACGATCCTGCATCAGCAGGTTGCCCGCTGGGTCGTGGGCGAAGCTTTCCGGTGGGTCGTCGCGGGTGTGGCGGACGCGGGTCAGGCGGTTGAGCGGGTCGTATTGGTAATTGCGTTGGCCGTGACGGGTGTCGGCGATGCTGTCGAGATTGCCGTTGGCGCTGTAGGCATAGTCGCGGCGATACAGCGTTTGGTGCTGTTGGCTGACAGCGTGGGCCTTCAATCGGCCCTGATCGTCGTAGGCATATTCGCTGAGCAGTTGCCCCTGCTGGCGTTGCTGTTCGCGACCGAAGGCGAATTGGTGACTGGTAAGCCGCGCACCGTTGAGGTCGATGGCCGTCAGCGCACCGCCCTTGGCGTGGTGGTAGTCGAGTTTGCTGCCGTCCGGCAGGCGCAGGCGATTGAGCTGGCCGCAGGCGTCGTAGCCATAGCGCAAGGTTCCCCAGCCTTGGTGCTCGGTGATCAGGCGGTCTTGCTGGTCGTATTCGAACTCCAGCGGGTGATCGTGACCGTCGTCGACGCTGACCAACCGGCCGAGGCTGTCGTAGCGATATTCGACCTTGATGCCGTCGGGCAGGGTTTTGACCAGTAGGCGTCCGGCCGAATCCCGCTGATAACCCGTCACCAGTTGCGAGCCATCGTCGCCGAATTCGGTTTTCCCCAGCAACTGGCCGTTGAGGTCGTAGGCGTACGCCGTGCGTTGGCCGTCGAATCCGGTTTCCTGTCGGATCAAGCCGTTGGGCGTGTAGTCCAGGAGATATTTTTCACCGGATTCGTTTTCGATTTCCGTGAGCAACAGCTGCGCGTTGTCGTAGCGGTACTTCAGCTGGGTGCCGTCGGGATTGAGGCGGCGGCTGACCAGGTGCAGATCGTCGACGTATTCGTAGCGGGTGACGCGACCCAGTTCATCGCGTTCGGCGGTGATCTTGCCGTAGGCGTTGTAGCTGAACGCGCGGCTGGCGCCTGTAGGAAGCGTCGTCTGGATCAGTCGGCCGACGGCATCCCATTGGTACTGGGTAACGGCGCCGTGTTCGTCCTGACGGGTAATCTGCCGCCCCAGCGCGTCGTAGGAAAACCGCCGCACACCACCATCCGGCAGCGTTTCCTCAACCAACTGCCCCAAGCCATTCCAGGCAAAGACATGCCGACTGGTGTCCGGGTAACGGATCGACAGCAGCAGCCCTTTTTCGTCGTAGTGATAGTGGCTGACATGGCCGTCGGGGTCGGTCGCTTCGGTGATGTCACCGTGCGTATTGCGCTGATATTTCCACACGGCTTTGCCGCGGTACCGCGCATGCAGGAAACCGTTTCGATACTCGTAGGCAGTCGGTTCGTCTTCCGGTGGAATCAGCGCGATCAGCCGTCCGACCTCGTCGTAACGGTATTCGGTGACGGCGCCGAGCGGGTCTTGCTCGGCAATCAGCCGACCGTTGTCGTCGTAAGCCTTGAGGTGTTCGCCGCCGTCCAGCTCGACCTTGCGCACCAAGCGAGCCCGATCGTCGTGGACGTAAACTTCTTCGCTGCCGTCGATGTTGTGAACGGTGACGCTGCCCTCGTCATCCCAGACATAGCGCGCATCCATCTGCGAAAACGACGCCCAGTGGCGGATGCATCGCGCAGCCTTGCCGGACCTTTCCCACTCCCAGAAGAAACTCGCCCCACCAGTCAGTTGCCGCTGCAGGATGACGTGCTGATCGTCGTAGTCGTAGCGCTCGCTTTCGCCGGCGGCATTGGTTGCTTCGATCAGTTGATCGCGTTCGTCGTAGCCGTAACTGACCAGTGTCTGCTCGGTGTGCCAAGCCTCGTCGAGGGTCTGGGCCGGGACAAAAACCTGATAGTCGACGGCGACCAAATGGCTGCGGTCATAGCGCAATCGCAAGGCACGGCCGGCGCCGTTGTCGAGGCGCTGGATGCGGTCCTGACGGTCGCGGGTGATGCGCAGGCGGTTGTCGTAAGCGTCGCTGATCGTTGTCAGTCGGCCGTTTTGAAAGTGATAGAAGCGCGTGTCGTCACCGGCCTGGGCGAGGATCAGTTCTTCTGGTTGATCTCCGAGATAAATCGCCGCCCGCGACAGGCTGTTGTGTATCGCCGGGCGCTCGGTACTCGGTAGCGGAAAGGTGGTACGACGGTTTTCGTGGTCGATCCAGATGACGCTGTCACCGTCGATTTCCAGTCGATGGGAGAGCGAATGGCTCCAGCCGAAACCGAGGCCGCAATCGATCTCGGCGGCGCTGGTGCGATAGAGCCGGCTGAAGTCGAACGGCAGGATGCCGTCCAGCGAGCCGTCGGTGAGGGTCAGCAGTTCTTCGCCGGTGACCATCGACACCGGGCATTTATTGGTCGCAGTTTTATCGACGGAATCGGCGCTGTCGCCGTTGGGGTTTTTCGCCTGATCCGGAACGTTGTCGTGGTGTTCGTTTTGCTTGAGCGTGGTATTGCGCTTGGCATCCCAGCGCAGCTGCATCCGGCCTTTTTTCATACCGGCCGCGATGCCCCTCGCGGCGACTTTTTTGTAGCGGTCGACGTAGCTGATGAAGCTGTTGATGATCGTGAAAATCGCTTTGACGAGGCGCAGAACAGCGCTGAGTAATTGCGCAGCTCGATTCGCCAGCCGCATCGTCAAATAGGCGATACCGGCCCCTGCTGCAGCGAACGTCAGAACGATGCCAATCAGGATGTCGATCAACAGCTGCACCACCACCGTCGACACGGCTTCGGCAGTTTTACCGGCGATCTCGCCGGGCGGCAGCATGTCCAACCAGAGGCTGGCGGTGCGTAACAGCAGGCACAGCGCCGCTTCGTCACTGGCCAGCAGTTGGGCTTTTTCCATGACATCGGGGGCGGTTTCCGCGAGGTTCTTCAGCTCTGCGGCGCTCTCGCCCAACCGCTCACCAAACTTCCCGGGATCCTTGAGGATGTCCGAAAGCAGTCCGATGCCGTCCCACACGCCCTCGATTGCCGCCCAACTTCCCGCGAGCAATCCATTGCCTACAGCAACCGAAGAAGATTCCGACCACTTCGGCTTAAACGACTTCCATTCATCACGCAGCCACTTCTCAAGTTCCTTCGTCAGGCCGTTGTAGGAAGAGAAAAGATCTTCAACGTGCTGCGGTGTGACTTCGTTGTGGACATGAATGCGGTAGAACTTGCCCTCGTCCCCCTTGAACGTCCCTTTGCCATTTTCATCAAGCGTGACAAGCGTCGTCTCTCCGCTCTCAAGCGCAATCACATCTACCTGAATATTCCCCACGGGGATGTCATAAACCGATTCAAACTTGCTCTCTATCTCTAGCTTTCCACCCTTTGGGCATTGCACCACGGAGGAGAGAAAATCGTCGTCGCCACTGCTCACCGCTGTGCTGGTGCTGCCGAATCGAATGATCCGTTCCATGCCCATCAACGAAGGCAAATCAGCCGCGTGACTGGCCTTGTCCGCCGCCCGACTGAACCAGTGCTTCAACTGTTCGCGATAAAGAGAAAGGGTGCTTGGGAAACTGTCGAGCTCCTGCTCGATACGCACAATCTGATCCATCAGTTCAGCTCCGCCATCAGGTAATCCACCAAGGCTGTTTTGGGTGCTTGAGGCAGGTCCGGTGTTTCAAGAAAGATCGCGATCTTGTGGCGCAAAACGCTGTCGGAAAACGCCTCAAAAAGATCAGGGCGCTCCTCGCTAAGCCACTTGAGCAGGTTGCTGATTCGGGTAGTTGCGAATTCGGCACCGAGATGTTTGAGCAGCGATTCGGAGACTTTCCACCACGGAAAAACCTGGGAGCTGTTCAGCGCTTGGCCACCGATTTCGACCGATTGGCCATTGATCAAACAGCGCTCGATTACCGGCATTAACTGCGTAGCGTTAACCTCGGCTGATCGAAGAATCGGTAGCAAAAAACGCCCGTCCCAGAAGCGGAAAAACACCGCATTGCCGTTGGGCAAAAGAACTTGAGTGAGGCTGCGCAAGTGCTCGACCAGCACGTTTTGAGAGACGGAAGCCACCGCCAGCCAACCCCAATCACGAGACTCGGTTGTGGCGACCCACTCCAGAAACTCACTGCCCGCAGCGACGATTCCGACATAGGGCATCACCGGTTCCCACTCGGCGTAAGCGGTGTCGGCCCAGATCGGACTGGGTGCTTGAGCCGTGATCGAACGCTGCCACGCTTTAAACGGTTCAGCGCCGCTCGCATTGCTGAAAACCGCGAACAACTGCTCGGAAGGTTTGAGCGGTTGGCGATCCAGCCAGTCGTGGGGTGACAAGACATCAGGCTGCACAGACACCCTCCTTGCAGCGCTCACATTCCTCACAGAACGGCGCGTCGCTTTTCAGGCTCAGAATCTGTGCGGCACTCAGCAGCGCCGCCGGGGCAGCGACAAGTTTCAACGGTGTATCCGGCAAGACCGGCGCAGCTGCCATGGCCGACATCAACGCGCCCCCCACCTGAATCGGTACGCTACTGAAAATCCCGCCCGGCCCAATGTTGATCCACTGCCCGCCCGCCTGAATCGTCGCGCTGGCCCCGCCGTCGATCACCACTTGCTGGCCGGCGCTGACATGGAATTGCTGACTGGCATTCAGCGCCTGATTGGTCACCCGAATGTGCCGGTCGCCGATCACCACCAAGTGATCGTCCTGCTTCACTTCAGTCTGGCGTTGACCGTGGGTTATGCGTTGCTCGTCGGCCTTCAGCTCATGGCGAGCGGTGCCGGTGACGACGATGCTGCGGGCGTTATCGACCTGCACCTGTTGATCATTCAGTACGTGCTGAGTCCAGTTTCGCTGGGCGCGCAGGTAGATTTCCTCGGCGCCTTTGCGATCTTCGATGCGCAATTCGTTGTAACCGCCGCCACCGGGACTGCTCTGGCTGCGGAAAATGCTGCGGGTTTTGTCGGCGGGCAGATCGAGCGGCGCTGGTGTTGCTGCGTTTGGCAGGCAACCCATCACCAGCGGTTTGTCGGCATCGGCGTCGATGAAGCCCACCAGCACTTCCATGCCGACTCGCGGAATCAACACGCTGCCATAACGGTCGTGGGCCCAGCCGGTGGCGACGCGCAGCCAGCAACTGGCGTGTTCATCGAGCTGACCGTCACGGTCCCAGGCCAGCTGAACCTTGACCCGACCGAACTCGTCGCAGTGGATTTCGCTGTCGGCCGGGCCGGTGACCACGGCGGGCTGATAGCCGAGCATGCGTGGTTTTTCCGGCCCGAGCGGTGGACGAAACGAAACGTCCCACGGCGTCGCCAGAAAGGTATTGCGATAGCCCTGGAAATCATCCGGGCCGTCGCTGGTAACTGACTCTTCCAGCACTTGCGGCTGTCGGCCACGGTGCTCGATTTCGGTGATCAACCACAGGTCATTCCATGCCTGACGCGGATGCTCGGCCAGGTGTAGGAAGTGGCCACTGACCAACGCCGATTCGTCGCCACGACCTTCGGCCTGACGGAAGTCGGCGTTGTGGCGTTCGAGTGCTCGTTGGGCCAGATGCCTGCCGTGTTCGCGATCGGTGAATTGACCAGGAAAGTGGTAATCCTCGAGCACCGGTGGCATCTCACTGTCGAGGCGGCTTTCAAGTTGCAGGCGAGGTTTCTGGAAGTCGTAGTCGCGACGGGTTACGGCTGTCGTCCGGGTTTCCAGTCGCACGTTGAAACGCTTGATGGCCGGCGCATCCGCCGCCATTCCGCTGCCTGGCAGGTAGAGCGTCGGCTCGGGCAGACGAGGAAAAACCGTCTGATCATCACCAAATACCAACAGGTGCCCGTCGATGCTGTGCTGAAAGTGGTAGTGAATGCCGATCTCGGCACACAGCCGCTGGATGAACGCCAGATCGCTTTCGGCGTATTGCACGCAGTACTCACGAGGGGAGTAGTCGCTGCCGAGCCGAAACTCGAAAGCATCGCGCTGGATGCCGTGGTCCTTGAGGATTTGCGCGACGATCGTCGGCACGCTTTTGTGCTGGAAAATCCGCTGATTGATGCGCTGGCCGAGGTAGGCCAGACGCGGCACGAGACTGATTTGGTAACCCGTCAGGCGTTGTCCGGAATCGCTTTGGCCGACGCGAAAAATCTGGCCATGAATGCCGGAACCCTGCGCATCAAAACTCAGGAACGCCTGACGATGCAGGAGGCTTTCGAGTTCGATGTCGGGCCGTTCGCTGACCAGTTCCAGGTCAAAACGGTAGGGCTGGCTGATGGCTTCCTTGCCCATGAACTCAAGCACCTTGAGTTCATTCTGGACGCCGTCGATCGTCAGCGTGAAACGCGGTTGATTGGCAGGAGCGAACATCCGATGTGTCTCTACAGAATGAAGGCGGGCGATTCTGCATGAGCGACAAGGGGCGTTGATGGAGGGACAGGTAAATCAGATTTGCCCTACTTTTTTAGAGATTTTTCTTTCACAAGTCAGGATAGAAAACTACAGACATACCCGTCAGATGGGTCGTACAAACAAAAAAACGGCCCGCCTCCAAAAGGAAGCGGGCCGTTTTCATGTTCGGCGAAAGGTCAGAGTCTCAGCTCGTCCCCATCACTTGTTCAGGCGGAAATCAGCCTCGGCAGCGGCGAAGCGCTGAAGCATGCCGTGAGTCGGCGTGCCCAGTTTGCTGACGATGTAGATGGCCAGGCTGGCGAAGATGAAACCAGGAATGATTTCGTACAGGCCCAGCAGCTCGAAGTGTTTCCAGACGATTACGGTGATCGCGCCAACCAGAATGCCGGCCAGTGCGCCGTTGCGAGTCATGTCTTTCCAGATCACGGAGATCAGGACAACCGGGCCGAACGCAGCACCGAAACCAGCCCAAGCATAGCTGACCAGACCCAGTACACGGTTTTCCGGGTTAGCAGCCAGAGCGATAGCGATCAAAGCAACCAGCAGCACCATGGCACGGCCGACCCAGACCAACTCGACCTGGGAAGCGGTTTTACGCAGGAAGGTTTTGTAGAAGTCTTCGGTCAGGGCGCTCGAGCACACCAGCAACTGGCAGCTCAGGGTGCTCATCACGGCAGCCAGAATGGCCGACAGCAGGACACCGGCAACCCATGGGTTGAACAGGATTTTGGCCAGTTCGATGAATACGCGCTCCGGGTTTTCAGTCACAGGTGCGGCCAGTTCAGGGTGCGCCGCGAAGTAAGCAATACCGAAGAAACCTACCGCTACGGTGCCGCACAGGCACAGGATCATCCAGGTCATGGAGATGCGACGTGCTTTGGCAATCGATTTGACCGAATCCGCCGCCATGAAGCGCGCCAGGATGTGCGGCTGGCCGAAGTAGCCCAGGCCCCAGCCCATCAGCGAAATGATGCCAATGAAGGTGGTGTTTTTCAGCATGTCGAAGTTGCTGGCGTCCTGTGCTTCGATCGCCAGGAACGTGGTGTCGACGCCGCCGGTAGCCAGCAGCACGATGATCGGGGTCAGCAAGAGGGCGAAGATCATCAGCGTGGCTTGTACGGTGTCAGTCCAGCTCACCGCCAGGAAACCACCAACGAAGGTGTAGGCAATCGTCGCCGCAGCACCGGCCCACAGCGCTGTCTCGTAGGACATGCCAAAGGTGCTTTCGAACAGACGGGCGCCGGCCACGATGCCGGAGGCGCAGTAGATGGTGAAGAACACCAGGATCACGACGGCAGAGATGATCCGCAGCAGGCCGCTTTTGTCTTCAAAACGGCTGGAAAAGTAATCCGGCAGGGTCAGCGCATCGCCGTTGTGCTCGGTCTGTACACGCAGACGGCCGGCGACAAACAGCCAGTTCAGGTAAGCACCGATGATCAGACCGATGGCGATCCAGCTTTCGGAGAGACCGGACATGTAGATTGCGCCCGGCAGACCCATCAACAACCAGCCGCTCATGTCGGAGGCGCCGGCGGACAATGCAGTCACGACGCTGCCCAGGCTGCGACCGCCCAGAATGTAGTCAGAAAGGTTGTTGGTGGAGCGATAGGCCATGAAGCCGATCAGCACCATTGCTGCGATGTAGATCACGAACGTGATCAGTGTTGGATTGCTTACGCTCATTAAGTGATGCCCTGGCTTTGTTTTTATGTAGCGGCAGAGTGTGAAATCGCCGACAAACGGCAACGTTTGTTCAGACGATTTCGGGGCCCGCGCATTTATGACTGATGTTTCCCCAGGAAAGCCATCAGCCGGTGCACCTGTCTTTTTTGACCGGTTGCACCTTGGGCGCGAATGCTATTCAACAAAGTAAATAAGGTGCAACCAGTTTCGCGAGAATAAGTTGCACCTAGTCGGATTTATCTGAAAAAAGCCTGTTTTTGCTCCCTTTTAGCGCAGTCCTGGCGGTTTACTAGAAGCAAAAGCACCAATTAGGAGCGGTAGGTTCGTACCGGAATTTAATTCCTGACGAGCTGCGCATTATTCCGACAAAAAAGGGTTGCACCCGGTTGCACCTCGACGGTTGCACGGCTAATCTTGCCGCCAGCTGATGCCACGCGGTCGTGGCAAACATGAGGATAAAAATATGGCTACCACCACCCTTGGGGTCAAACTTGACGACCCGACCCGCGAGCGCCTCAAGGCTGCCGCGACCTCGATTGATCGCACGCCGCACTGGCTGATCAAGCAGGCAATTTTCAATTACCTGGAAAAACTCGAGGGTGGTGCAACCCTGACCGAGCTGAGCGGTTTGACCAAGGATTCCGACGACGTCGTCGATGCGCCTCTGGATCATGCCCACCAGTGCTTCCTCGAGTTTGCCGAAAGCATCCTGCCGCAATCGGTGCTGCGCGCTTCGATCACCGCCGCTTACCGTCGCCCCGAGCCGGAAGTAGTGCCGATGCTGATCGAGCAGGCTCGCCTGCCTGCCGCGATGGCCGAAGCCACCAACAAGCTCGCCTCTTCGATTGCCGACAAGCTGCGCAATCAGAAAAGCGCCGGCGGCCGTGCCGGGATTGTTCAGGGCCTGTTGCAGGAATTTTCCCTGTCGTCCCAGGAAGGTGTAGCGCTGATGTGCCTCGCCGAAGCGCTGCTGCGCATCCCGGACAAAGGCACTCGTGATGCGCTGATCCGCGACAAGATCAGCACCGGCAACTGGCACCCGCACTTGGGCAACAGCCCGTCGCTGTTCGTCAACGCCGCGACTTGGGGCTTGTTGCTGACCGGCAAACTGGTCGCCACCCACAACGAAGCCGGCCTGACTTCGTCCTTGAGCCGCATCATCGGCAAGAGCGGCGAGCCGATGATCCGCAAGGGCGTCGACATGGCCATGCGCCTGATGGGCGAGCAGTTCGTGACCGGCGAAACCATCGCCGAAGCCCTGGCCAACGCCAGCAAGTTCGAAGCCAAAGGCTTCCGCTATTCCTACGACATGCTGGGTGAAGCCGCACTCACCGAGCACGACGCCCAGAAGTACCTGGCCTCGTACGAACAAGCCATCCACTCCATCGGCAAAGCGTCCCATGGTCGTGGGATTTATGAAGGCCCGGGCATTTCCATCAAGCTCTCGGCCCTGCACCCGCGTTACAGCCGCGCCCAGTACGAGCGCGTGATGGACGAGTTGTACCCGCGCCTGCTGTCGCTGACGCTGCTGGCCAAGCAATACGACATCGGCCTGAACATCGACGCCGAAGAAGCCGACCGCCTCGAGCTGTCGCTGGATCTGCTGGAGCGCCTGTGCTTCGAGCCGCAACTGACCGGCTGGAACGGCATCGGTTTCGTGATCCAGGCTTATCAAAAGCGTTGCCCGTACGTAATCGACTACGTGATCGACCTGGCTCGTCGCAGCCGTCATCGCCTGATGATCCGCCTGGTAAAGGGCGCGTACTGGGACAGCGAAATCAAACGCGCCCAGGTCGAAGGCCTGGAAGGCTATCCGGTCTACACCCGCAAGGTGTACACCGACGTTTCCTACATCGCCTGCGCCCGCAAATTGCTGTCGGTGCCGGAAGTCATCTACCCGCAGTTCGCTACGCACAACGCCCACACCTTGTCGGCCATTTACCACATTGCCGGTCAGAACTATTACCCCGGCCAGTACGAGTTCCAGTGCCTGCACGGCATGGGCGAACCGTTGTACGAACAGGTTGTAGGCAAAGTTTCCGAAGGCAAGTTGAACCGTCCGTGCCGCGTGTACGCACCGGTCGGTACTCACGAAACACTGCTGGCGTACCTGGTACGTCGTCTGCTGGAAAACGGTGCGAACACTTCGTTCGTCAACCAGATCGCCGATCAATCCATTTCGATTCAAGCGTTGGTCGCCGATCCTGTGGCCAGCATCGAGAAAATGGCGACGGCGGAAGGCGGTTTCGGCCTGCCGCACCCGCGTATCCCGCTGCCGCGTGATCTTTATGGTGCCGAGCGCGCCAACTCCAGCGGCATCGACATGGCCAACGAACATCGTCTGGCTTCGCTGTCCTGTGCTTTGCTGGCAACCGCTCATAACCACTGGAAAGCCGCGCCGATGCTCGGTTGCGCGTCCAGCACTGAAACGCCTGCGCCGGTTTTGAACCCGTCCGATCAGCGTGACGTGGTTGGTCATGTGCAGGAATCGACTGTCGAAGACGTCGATAACGCGATCCAGTGCGCCCTGAACGCTGCACCGATCTGGCAGGCCACACCGCCCGCCGAACGCGCCGCGATCCTGGAACGTGCCGCCGATTTGATGGAAGGCGAGATCCAGCCGCTGATGGGCCTGTTGGCTCGCGAAGCCGGCAAGACCTTCGCCAACGCCATCGCCGAAGTGCGTGAAGCCGTGGACTTCCTGCGTTATTACGCGGTGCAGGCCCGCAACGATTTCACCAACGATGCCCACCGCCCATTGGGCCCGGTGGTCTGCATCAGCCCGTGGAACTTCCCGCTGGCGATCTTCAGTGGTCAAGTCGCTGCCGCATTGGCCGCCGGCAACCCTGTACTGGCCAAACCTGCGGAACAAACCCCGCTGGTAGCCGCTCAAGCCGTGCGCTTGCTGCTCGAAGCCGGGATTCCGGAAGGCGTGCTGCAACTGCTGCCGGGCCGTGGCGAAACCGTTGGCGCGCGTCTGGTCGGTGACGATCGGGTCAAAGGCGTGATGTTCACCGGCTCCACCGAAGTCGCTCGCTTGCTGCAACGCAACGTCGCGGGTCGTCTGGATGCTCAAGGTCGCCCGATTCCGCTGATCGCCGAAACCGGTGGCCAGAACGCGATGATCGTCGACTCCTCGGCCCTGACCGAACAGGTTGTCATCGACGTGGTGTCTTCAGCCTTCGACAGCGCCGGTCAACGTTGCTCGGCGCTGCGGGTGCTGTGCTTGCAGGAAGATTCCGCTGATCGTGTCATCGAAATGCTCAAGGGCGCCATGGCTGAATGCCGTCTCGGCAACCCTGAGCGCCTGTCCGTGGACATCGGCCCGGTGATCGACGCCGAAGCCAAAGCGGGTATCGAGAAGCACATCCAGGCCATGCGCGACAAAGGTCGCAGCGTGTACCAGGTGGCAATCGCCAACACCGAAGAAGTCAAACGCGGCACCTTCGTGATGCCGACGTTGATCGAACTGGAAAGCTTCGACGAGCTGCAACGGGAGATCTTCGGCCCGGTGCTGCACGTGGTTCGCTACAAGCGCAAAGACATCGATCAGCTGATCGGCCAGATCAACGCTTCCGGCTACGGCCTGACCCTGGGCGTGCACACCCGCATCGACGAGACCATCGCCAAGGTGATCGACAACGTCAACGCCGGTAACGTCTACGTGAACCGCAACATCGTGGGCGCAGTGGTCGGCGTGCAGCCGTTCGGTGGTGAAGGTCTGTCGGGTACCGGCCCGAAAGCCGGTGGTCCGTTGTATCTGTACCGTCTGCTGTCGACTCGTCCTACCGATGCGATCGAACAATCCTTCGCTCGCGGTGATGCCATCGCGGCACCGGACGTTCGTCTGCGTGACGCCATGAGCAAACCGCTGAAGGCTCTGCAAGTCTGGGCTGACAGCAACAAGTTTGCCGACCTGAGCACCCTGTGTGTGCAGTTCGCGGCGCAATCGCAAAGCGGCATCACCCGTGTGCTGGCGGGCCCGACCGGCGAGCGCAACAGCTACGCCATCCTGCCGCGCGAACACGTGCTGTGCCTGGCGGAAGTCGAAGGTGATCTGCTGACGCAACTGACAGCGGTATTGGCCGTCGGCGGTTCGGCGGTGTGGCCGGAAGCTGACTTGACCAAGGCGTTGTTCGCACGTCTGCCGAAGGAAGTTCAAGCGAAGATCAAGCTGGTTTCCGACTGGAACAAGGACGAAGTGGTATTTGATGCGGTTCTGCATCACGGCCATTCCGATCAGCTGCGTGCGGTCTGCCAGCAAGTGGCCAAGCGTGCCGGGGCGATTGTCGGGGTTCATGGGTTGTCCCAGGGCGAGACCGACATTGCGCTGGAGCGTCTGGTGATCGAGCGGGCGTTGAGCGTTAACACTGCGGCGGCGGGTGGTAATGCCAGCTTGATGACTATCGGCTAAACCGCAACAAGACCGGGCGCCCGCTATGGACGCCTGGAATGCAAAACCCCTTGTGGGAGCGGGCTTGCTCGCGAAGGCGGTCGATCATTCAACATTGATGTTGAATGTAATGGCCTCTTCGCGAGCAAGCCCGCTCCCACATTTGATTAGCGGTGCCCGGACTCCACCATCACGCTCATCAATCATCCTGTTCACCCCTCCCTCCCCACGCCTAGACTCGGTCCATTCCAAAAAAAGGTAGGCCGCCATGTCCGAGACGTTGCTCAGTTCCCGCAATCTGGCTTTCGAGCTGTATGAAGTCCTCGATGCCGAAGGCCTGACCCAGCGTGAGCGTTTCGCCGAGCACAACCGCGAGACCTTCGACGCCGCCATTGGCACCGCCCGCAACATCGCCGAAAAGTTCTTCGCCCCGCACAATCGCAAGGGCGACGAGAACGAACCCCGCTATGAGGACGGTCAGGCGATTCTGATTCCGGAAGTGAAACCAGCGGTGGATGCCTTCCTCGAAGCCGGTTTCCTCAACGCCGCACGCAGCTTCGACGCGGGCGGGATGCAACTTCCTACGCTGTTGTCCCAGGCCTGTTTTGCGCATTTCCAATCAGCCAACGCGGCGTCGACCTCTTATCCGTTCCTGACCATGGGCGCGGCGAATCTGATAGAAAGTTTCGGCACCGAGGAGCAGAAACAGCGCTTCCTGCAACCGATGATCGACGGACGCTTCTTCGGCACCATGGCGCTGACCGAACCGCATGCCGGCTCGTCGCTATCGGATATTCGTACCCGCGCAGAGCCTGCGTCTGACGGCACGTATCGACTCAAGGGCAACAAGATCTTTATTTCTGGCGGTGATCACCCGCTGTCGGAAAACATCGTGCACATGGTGCTGGCCAAGCTGCCGGATGCACCGGCGGGTGTGAAAGGGATTTCGCTGTTCATCGTGCCCAAGTTTCTGGTCAACGATGACGGCAGTCTGGGCAAGCGCAACGATGTGTTGCTGGCCGGGCTGTTCCACAAGATGGGCTGGCGCGGCACCACCTCTACCGCGCTGAACTTCGGCGACAACGGCGAGTGTGTCGGCTATCTGGTGGGCAAGCCTCATCATGGCTTGAGCTACATGTTCCAGATGATGAACGAGGCGCGTATCGGCGTCGGCATGGGCGCGGTGATGCTCGGTTACGCCGGTTATCTGTATTCCCTGGAGTACGCCCGCGAGCGTCCGCAGGGTCGCGTGCCGGACAGCAAGGATCCGAATACCGCACCGGTAGCAATCATTCAGCACGCCGACGTCAAACGCATGTTGCTGACTCAGAAAGCCTACGTCGAAGGCTCGTTCGACCTTGGGTTGTACGCGGCGCGACTGTTTGACGACACCACGACGCTTGAGACTGAAGCCGAGCGCAAACAGGCCCATGAGCTGCTGGATTTGCTGACACCGATCGTCAAATCCTGGCCGTCGGAGTTTTGCCTGAAGGCCAACGAACTGGCGATCCAGATACTTGGCGGCCACGGCTACACCCGCGAATACCCGGTGGAGCAGTATTACCGCGACAACCGCCTGAACCCGATCCACGAAGGGACTCACGGCATTCAATCGCTGGACTTGCTGGGCCGCAAACTGGCGCAGAACGGTGGTGCGGGACTCAAGCAATTGATCCGCCTGATTGCCGATACCGCCGAGCGCGCTCAAGCGTATGAGTCTTTAACCGCGCTGCGTGAGCCGCTGGAGAAATTGGTGGCGCGTCTGCAAGTGGTGACCGTTGGCCTGCTGACGGATTTGGGGCAAGGCAAGGTTAATAGCAGCCTGGCGAACTCAGCGCTGTACCTGAAAGTGTTCGGGCACACGGTGATTGGCTGGCGCTGGCTGGAGCAGGCAATTCGCGCTGAGGAAGGGCTGGCCAAAGGGAATGTGGCGGATGTGAGCTTCTATAAAGGCAAGCTGCAGGCGGCACGGTATTTTCTGACGTGGGAAGTGCCGGGTTGCCACCATGAATTGGCGATTCTTGAGGCTCGGGATGATGTGTGCCTTGGGATGCAGGATGAGTGGTTCTAACCAGAGCCCTTTTGTGCTGCTGAAATCCCTTCGCGAGCAAGCCCGCTCCCACAGTTGACCGCGTTGCCTGATGCATCGCGGATCAAATGTGGGAGCGGGCTTGCTCGCGAAGGGGCCCGCACTGACCACACATCAACTCAGCTTGAAACTGCCCATCTGCCGCGCCAAATCATCCGCCAACCGCTGCAACGTCTGACAGTCTTCACGGCAAGCCCTGACCTCCCCGGCGGTGGCGCGGGCCAGATCAGAAATCCCCTGCACGTTCCGGTTAATCTCTTCCGTCACCGCCGACTGCTCTTCCGTCGCTGCCGCCACCTGATGGTTCATGTCGCTGATGCGCTCGACCTGTCCGGTAATCGCCGTCAACGACGCCCCGGTGCGCTGGCTCGACTCAACCCCCGTGCCCGTCGCCGCTTGCCCGGAATGCATCGACGACACCGCGTTCTCCGCGCCTTGCTTGAGGCTGCCAATCATCTGCTGAATCTCATCAGTCGACGACTGCGTCCGCCGCGCCAACGTCCGCACCTCATCCGCCACCACTGCAAACCCACGGCCCATGTCCCCGGCCCGCGCCGCTTCGATGGCCGCGTTGAGCGCGAGCAAATTGGTCTGCTCGGAAATCCCGCGAATCACTGCCAGCACCTGATCGATGGATGCCACCTGATGGGCCAACTCGCCCACCGCACTGGCAGCGAGGCCGATTTCATCGGACATGCTTTCAATATGCCGGATCGACCCGCCCACCACTTCCCGCGCCTGCATCGCCTCATCCCGGGCGGTTTGCGAAGCCACGGCTGCGTTACCCGCGTTCTGGGCGATTTCCTGCACGGTCAGGCCCATTTCGTGGACGGCAGTGGCGACCATGTCGGTCATTTCCTGCTGCCGGCCGGAGCGTTCGGCGGTGTTGTCCACCACCCGCGCCACCTGGCCGACTGCCGTACGTAAACGCTCGCTGGTGGTCAGCACTTCACCGATCATGTCGCGCTGACTTTCTAGGAATCGATTGAAGCCACGCGCCAGGTCGCCCAGTTCATCGGCGCGACTGGAATCTAACCTGTGGGTCAAATCTCCCCCACCGCTACCGATGGCTACCAGCGCTGCTGTTACCTGACGGATCGGCCGCACCAATCCACGGGCCAGCAACACCACCAGCAACAGGCACACCAGCGCCACCGCCAGGCCGATGCCGCTGCTCATCCACATGGCGCGACGGGCTTCAGCGTAGATTTGCGACTGTGGCACTTCGGCCACCAGCGTCCAGCCCAGATCACGCAACGGCAGGCTCAACGCCAGATAATCTTCGCCGTCGCGGACAAAGCTACTGTTGGTGGCAACTTTTTGACCCATCACCGCTTGTGCGGCAGTTGCACCAATTTGTTCGGCCAACGTGCGTTTGCCGCTGAATTGCGCCTCGGGATGAACCTGGATCAAACCGTCGGAACGCACGAGATAGACCTTGCCGCGCTCGCCGAAGTTGAAATTGTGGATCAGCTCCGACAGCTCTTTCATGCTCAGGCCAAGCCCGGCAACGCCCACGACTTTGCCGGCCTGCTCGACCTTGAGGTCGATGAACAGCGCCAACTCTCCGGTCGCGGTGTCATTGTCGATATTGAGGGTTCGCGGCTGATTGCCGTCGAGGAACGAGTAGAACCAGGCGTCTTTGGAGTTGGAGCGGCTGAGGGTCCGGTCCAGGCCTTTTTCGGTGAAGTAGTGGTTTGAAGCTGTGCCGACGATCAGCGCGGTAAAGGCTTTGTGCTCGGCGCGGATGCCTTCCAGATAGGTGACGAAGGTGTTGGTCTGGGCACTGTTTTCGCCCCCGGCCAGCCAGTCGCGCACCATGCTATTGCTGGCGATGTCCTTGGCGGCGGTGAGGGGCTGAACGAGGATTCGCTCGATGTCGTTGCGCATCGCTTCGATGCTCGACGGTAGCGCTTGTTCGACCAGATAGCGCTCGGCGAGACGGTTGACCACGAGGGTATAAATGCCAACCACGATTAGAATACTGACCAGCAGGGCGGTGCCCATGCTCAGGATCAACTGCCATTGAATACTGCGTCGCCAGAACTGCATGGAGCACCCCCAAAGAATAAGAGGCTGAAACACTGCAACAGCCGTGCCGATTGTATACAACGCAAACGACAATTTATTCTTTGGTTGTGCGCAAAGCCGATCAGGCCTGATTGATCGTCTTGGAGATCACTTCAACCGTGGCGCTGACTTGCTCTTGGTAACGGTCGAGTTCCTGCTTATGCTGTTTCTGCATTTCGATCTGCTGGGAGCACAGATTCATTGCCGCCAGCACCAACAAGCGGTCACCGATCAGTGTCGGGTACTTCTTTTTGGTGTCAGCCAGGGCAGCCTTCAGCATTAACGCGGCGTCCAGCAGGGTTTGTTCTTCCCCGGCCGGCGCCTTGATCGAATAGTCCTCCCCCAGGATCGAGACGACTTTTACCCCTGCGGCGCCGTGATTCATGCGCTGACTGGGCCGGCGCTGACGCGCTCAACCAGAGCCTGGATGCGTGCAGCGGTGGCACCTTGTTTCTCTTCCTGTTCCATCAGGCTCAGTTGCAGGCTCTCGTTTTCATCCTTGGCCTGGGCCAGTTCTGCGCTCAGGGTTTGGTTAGTGCCGAGCAGGGTCTGGTTCTGTTGCACCAAGTCGCTGACCAGCTGTTCCAATTGGCTTAGGGATGCTTCCAACATTTTGATTTTCCAAGCATTTTCAAAGGGCGCGTACGATAAAGAAAAGTCACCACGGATGCCAGGGTTATTGGGGCGCAAGGCCTTGATTTTCCTGGCGGGCGACCTTCCTCGCGAACTTTAAAGACTGTGATTGGTGGATCTGGTTCCTGCACTTCGTCGCCGGAGCCTTTGTGCGACAAAAACGCGCAGGGCCTCAAGACTTTAGTCGTATGACCGATAAGTCACCCATACGTCAGTCTCAGCGCCGCACGGATGCGCTCTTCTCGGTAAACACCATGTCCCTTCGTAATATGAATATCGCGCCACGGGCGTTCCTCGGTTTTGCCCTGATTGGCGCCATGCTGCTGATCCTGGGGGTGTTCGCCTTGAACCAGATGAGCAAGATTCGCGGCGCCGCCGAGGAGATTACCTCGAACAGCGTGCCGAGCATCAAAAGCCTCGACGAGTTCACGCAACTCACCCTGCGCCTGCGCGTCTTGTCTTATCGCCT
This sequence comes from Pseudomonas sp. ANT_J28, assembly GCF_008370005.1. Taxonomy (NCBI): domain Bacteria; kingdom Pseudomonadati; phylum Pseudomonadota; class Gammaproteobacteria; order Pseudomonadales; family Pseudomonadaceae; genus Pseudomonas; species Pseudomonas sp. ANT_J28. The sequence goes on along the minus strand of NZ_VOBM01000062.1, from coordinate 1,662 downwards.
GTTGGTGAACCGCGAGCCGGAAGTCCAGCAGAAAACCCTGGACCTGCTGGAAACCCGTAATCAGCAAATCCGAACGGCTCAGACGGTCTACGAAAAACTGATCGCCAGCCCGCAGGAGCGTGCGGCCTATGATCAGTACGTGCAGCTGTTGGGGCAATACCGTCAGATCGAAGACCGGATGAAAACCCTGTCGCGCAACAATCAGGTGGATGAGTTGCGCACCCTGCTCAACACCGATCTGCTGACCAACTCCGAAGCAGTCAATGCCGTGTTGAACCGCCTTCTGGAGATCAACACTCAGCAGACCCTCGACACCAATCAGCAAGCTGCCGACCAGTACGCCTCGGCCTTCAACCTGGTGGTGACCCTATTGGTGATCGCGACCGGCCTGACCCTGCTTTTCGCCTGGTTGCTGACCAACAGCATCACCAAGCCAATCGCCAATGCCCTGAGCGCTGCCGAAGAAATTGCCGAAGGCAACCTGACTCGCCCGATCACCGTAGACGGTGAGGATGAGGCCGGCCGATTGCTGCTGGCCATGTCGAAGATGCAGGACAAGCTGCGCGACACCCTGCAACGGATTTCCGGTTCCGCCACGCAACTGGCGTCGGCCGCTGAAGAGCTCAACAGTGTCACTGACGAAAGCGCCCGTGGCCTGACCCAGCAGAACAATGAAATCGAACAGGCCGCCACCGCGGTCAACGAAATGACCAGCGCCGTGGAAGAAGTCGCGCGCAATGCCGTCAGCACGTCCGAAGCCTCGAAAAATGCCACCACCTCCGCCGGTGATGGTCGTGACCTGGTGCAGGAAACCGTGAGCGCCATCGAACGCATGAGCGCCGATGTGCAGAGCACCGCGACCCTGATTGGCGATCTGGCCAATGAGTCCCGTGACATCGGCAAAGTGCTGGACGTGATTCGCGGCCTGGCTGACCAGACCAACTTGCTGGCATTGAACGCAGCCATCGAAGCAGCCCGTGCCGGTGAGGCCGGTCGTGGTTTTGCCGTAGTAGCAGATGAGGTCCGTGCCCTGGCGCATCGCACCCAGCAGTCGACCAGCGAAATCGAACGCATGATCGGCAGCATCCAGAGCGGTACCGAACACGCGGTGGATTCGATGCGCAACAGCACCGAGCGTGCTGAATCGACCTTGAACATCGCCCGTGGTGCGGGCATGTCGCTGGACACTATTAATAGCGCGATCGTCGAAATCAACGAACGCAACCTGGTGATCGCCAGCGCCGCCGAAGAGCAGGCACAGGTGGCCCGCGAAGTGGATCGCAACCTGGTGAACATTCGTGATCTGTCGGTGCAGTCGGCGACCGGGGCTAACCAGACCAGTGCCGCGAGCAATGAGCTGTCGCGATTGGCGCTGGACCTGAACAACATGGTTGGGCGGTTTAGCCTTTAACGATCACCGCCCCCTGTCAGAACGCACCGGGCCCTTCTAGCAGCTGGCGCAGCCTGCGTTCGGCTGCGTAGCAGTCGTGATCCGGCGTACCGGATCTGCCTGACATACCGCGAACCATGACTTGACGACTGCTGCGCAGCCGAACGCAGGCTGCGCCAGCTGCTATGTATGGACTCGCCCCCACTGTCTACCCGCTTTTGAAAAACCGCCGCCCCGTTGCATCTATGTATCAGGCCTATTCGAAGAAGCCG
>NZ_VOBM01000061.1:0-25017 GCF_008370005.1 Pseudomonas sp. ANT_J28 | reverse complement strand
CATCGTTGGGTTTTACAACAACGAACGGCTGCACTCGAAACTGGGATATCTGCCACCGACCGTTTACGAACGGGCGATGGCGTCAAAATCACCTATCGAGGTGTCCGGAATTAGTTGACCACTACATTGGGATGGGCATGATAAGGGGGCGGATGGGAAGTGGCTTGAGGGTGTGCCGAGTGCGAGCAAAACGGGAAAATTATCAAGGGGGGGAAGCCCCAAGGCTCATCATGTTCTGTACAAGTTGACAGATGGTGCTAATGGAACCGGCATTGATGCTGTCTGGCGCGCCAATCCTGCTACAAACAACGGGAAAAAATTTGCGATTGTCGAGGCTAAAGCAAGCCGTGACGAGGACGGTCCAAAGTTCCTTCGCAAGCCCAGTAACACCCGTAAACCTGGTGTTACTTCAAAATTTGGAGTTTCGGGGGTTACCGATCCTAGTGACCTGTTGGAACCACTAGAGCCCGAACAGAACGCCTCTACTGGAAAGAAAAAAGCTAAATCTGCAAAGTATAAAAACCCATCAGTTCCGAGCGACAAAAAAAACAAAACCTCTGCTAAAAGTGCAAGACCTATACTTGTACAAATGAGCAAAGAGTGGATCAGGAAAAATATTCCCAATGCTGTATCTGAACGTTTGACTGATCAGGTTTTTGGCTCTTATAGCCGGCATTTATTTTATGCCCCCTTATACCATCCTGAACAAAGCCCAAGAGAACACGCTGTAGCTCGATTGAACAATGGCGATGAAAAGACCCATACAAGCCATTCTGCTTTCCATTACGCCGAGAGTGAAATTAAGTCCTTTGTGAACAAGCGGAAAAAATCTCTTGCTTCAAGACACGGGACATTACCTTCGCTTACCATTGAGTAATATTCATCATGAACAAAAGACAAAAATTTCTTAGCGAGGCCAGATACAAAAATTTCCTGGCTTATAGCGAGGAAACGAAAGAATTCTGGAAAGTCAACAAATTTGAGTCGGATTCTCCTGAGCAGGAGGCGTCGCTAAGGGCAAGCCACTTTAAGGATCTGGCACTTAAAAAGTTATTTATATCTTATACAGCCGGAGCGGAAATCGCTTCACTAGTACCACTACTTGAAGATCTAATATCAAAATACGAAGAGAGCCAAAGCAAACTTTCAGTCTCTGAGGCACTTGAAAACATTTCACCACTTGCTATCGATGACTGGCCCGATGAATTTGAAGAGTGCATGCAAGTTTTTAGCTTGTGCATCTTGCTTCATAGGAAGGACCTACTACAAAGATTTGCCAAGCTATTAGATGACGCGAACTACAGAGGTGAAGATGCTCTTTATGAAGATCTGCTCCGCAAACACCTACCTGATCGTGAAAATATAGATGAATGGTTCCATGATGTATACACCCCTTTGCTTGAAGCTATATATGCCGACGACAAAGAGGAAGCATCACAATTATTAGCTAATTATTGCAAACAATGGTATGCCGCATTCAAGCAGGCCCCTTGGCACGACTCACACTTGCAGGGCGACGAAGGAAGCTATGTCGGATACTGGGCGTTCGAGGCTGGGGCCATTGCTTTCCTTTATGGGATTGATGACAGAAAAATCAATCACATGGTTTACCCAAAGGACTTGGTCGAATACGCGAGAAATCACCAACCGACCAATGGGTCCCAGGTTGCTCGTGTAGATGCAGGACAACCGTGCAGCAAGACTGGCTATTGGTTTACGCCGGCAAAAGCGGAGTCTCGTCGTCACTTTAATCAAGGCGATATAATGCCAGGGTTCAGTGACTCCCATTGGGGCGATACTATTTGGTATTGGTCGGGAGAGTAATAATGACGGCGACAGATTGACCTGAGTTAACTCAGCTATTAGTCAGATGGGCGGACAACCGCCCATTGCCTAGCCAAATAAATCCGCCCACTTAACTTAAAAACATGAACAAAAGACAAAAATTCTATAGCGAAAATCAATATAAAACCTTCCTAAAAGAATACGAAGAAGTTCTTGAGTTTTGCGAGACCAATACATTCCAAGCTAGCTCTCCAGAACAAGAGGCTTCACTTCGAGCAGGACACCTCCAAAACCTACTGCTTGACAAAATCCTAGCCTGTTATACAGCTGGAGAAGAGATAGAAGTTCTCATACCATTACTTGAGGAGCTAGTAGAAAAATACGAAATATGGCAAGAAAAATTGGCCATCTATGAACAGGCGCCCAAAATATCTCCACTCGCAATAGATGACTGGCCGGATCAGTATGAAGAATGCGTACAAGTCATAAGCTTGTGCATCCTCCTGCACCGTACCGATTTATTGAAGCGCTTTGTAAGCTTGATAGATGAAGCAGGATACGTTGGCGATGACAGCCTATATGAAGACTTATTAAGAAAAGTCTTACCGAATAGACATGATGTCGACAGATGGTACCACGATGTATATACACCTCTAATCCAGGCCATATACGCAGACACCAAAGAAAAATCCTCCAAACTTCTGAATGATTATTGCAAACAATGGTATTCAGCATTCAAACAAGCACCTTGGCATGACACTCACCTGCAAGGAGAGGATGGAAGTCATGTTGGTTACTGGGCGCTGGAAGCGGGAGCCATTGCGTTTCTGTACGACATCGACGACAGCAAAATCGATCACATGATTTACCCCAAAGACCTGGTTGAATATGCCCGAAACCAAAAAGCCTCGAATTTATCGCCCTCGGGCATTTAGCTTTAAAACCTGCCCCACAGGAGGCAGGCTTGTTCCAGCATGCGTCAGACCGGCGCCTTCCACCCCATCATCTGCTGCTGCGCAACCAGCAGCAAATCGCACCCATCCTGCGTCAGCAGATAAAGTGCATGAGTAATGTGCGGAATATCTTGAACATCGCCATCCTTGAAGCATTGGCAATGAAGCGTTTCGAGTAACTGGCTGGCGGCTCGGACACGCTGTAAAGAGGCTTCGAGAATATCTTGGGGATTGGCCTGTGTATCGATGACCATTGGGTTTTAGTCGGTAACGCTGCTTTTGATTGAACGATAACGATCAGGAAACGGATTAAACGTTGTCATTAGGATTACTCGAACGTCAGTTAAGTAACCGCCAACACCGTGACCAAACGATGGGAGGCGGACTGTGTACAGGCTTGGTCAACCGATAACCCGCAAATCGGCTCGCCCGAAGGCGTCCAGCACACAGCCGCCATAACAACGCACAACGAAGACAAAGATGTCCGCGGCGCGAATGATGGCACATATGTATGCGGGATATCAGGTGACCAAACCTGCTCGCTGATTTTGCAGCGAGGTCAAACAGTAAACGCTGCCAGCTTGCCGACGAAAGACGACAAAGAGTCCGACCGTGTAGGAACGGGCCGAACCTCCCTCAGTTTTTTTACCAACATGAAACCTCTGACAGAAACCTCCTCACGACAGGCGGCATTCAGTCGGGTTAACCATCGCTTAACCCCGCGGTCCAAAACTTTACTGGACCGCACGCTCTCAGAGTTCTCTGACGCCCAGTGCGGCAGGTTCGACGCCTAAACGTCGAGCTGACATTAAGCCTGCATCGGAGATCGTTCATGAACATGCGCACCTTGCTGATCACCACCGCCCTCGCCTGCACCGCGTTTGCCGGGCTGGCCCAGGCCAATGACACTTCGAGCTCCCAGGCGGTGCCGTACCACTACGGTATGCCGCTGCACGTGGGCAAGGTCATCACCTTGACCGAACCGTCGACGCTGGACTGCAAAGTGGTCACAGCCGACATGAAGTACATCGACAGCACCTCGGGCAAGCCTGCGGAAATCTCCTATCGGAAGCTTTCTGACGCTTGCAGTTATCAAAACTGACGGAAAGGTCTGATTCAATACTTTGCGGTATTCCTGTGAGGGGTTCTGGCGCTATGCTCAGCGCCTCTCCCCACTGCCGCAAGGATTCGCCATGCAGTTATCGTTTCGTACCTTGTCGACTTTTACCGCCGCGCTGTGTTTTCTGTTGGCCCTGGTCTGGGGTTTGATGCCGGACAGGTTGCTGTCAATCTGGAGTATCGAGTACTCGTTGGCGGTGGGCGTTGTCGCGCGGCGCAGCGCAATGCTGTTCGCGGCATTGGGCGTGATGTTTTATCTGGTTCGAAACGAGTCGCCTTCGATCACCCGCAATGCGCTGACCAATGGTTTCATGGTCGGCTGCTGGGGGCTGGCAGCACTGGGCTTCGGCGAATGGCTCAATGGCCATGCCGGTCCGGGCATATTGCTTGCGGTGGTGGTTGAGCTGGCGCTGGGTCTGGCATTTCTCCAGACCAAGCGCGTGTCGGTGGAGCTCGAAACCGCGGGTTAAAGCGCTTTCCGGTCTGGATGCAGGGTCCGGGCATTGGTTTGGTGCTGCATGTCAGAGCGCAGCCCAGCGATCAGGTCATTGATTTCTCGGCAACCATTTAGCTGTTTGGCATTTATTCCTGTCTTCATTAGATCGAGGTGATCGGTTTCACGATCGGAATACACCTTGACGGTCATCGACAGGTCCGGCGACAGCGTGCATTGACAACGTTTCGGCAAAAAACTGCTTTCAATGATATTGCGAAGTTCCAAGGCAGAAAGAAACATGGCGACCCTCTCCTTAATGTGAGACTGCCAATCAACTATCGATACTGACGCAATGAAATTCCCGGTCAGCTTAAGACCAGCTTCAGCATAAAACATGCCTTGGATTTCGCACTGCAGCTCATCGGTAAATCAACGATTTAGCGAAACCGCACGTAAATAGCCCCTGCAATATGCAAGAAAGGCGTTGTGGTGCCCCTGCAATTTGCATACATCCAGCGACAAGTTTGCATTGGCCGACCACCCCAGTAAGAATGCGGCCAATCAAATCAGTATCCGCTGACCCCACTCGCAAGCAAGGAGGCATCATGGGTTCTTTGACCTATATCACTACCGTCGGGCTGATTCTTGCCGGGCTGTCGACCATCGCTCACGCCGCGAAACTCGAAGAGGTTGCGCCGTTCCCGAAGCCCGAGAGCGGTTTCACCCGCCAGGTCATTCACCTTGCCCCACAGGCTCAGGAAGACGGCTACCAGGTCGAAATCCTCGCCGGCAAAACCCTGACCGTCGACTGCAATCGCCAACGCCTGGGCGGCATTCTCGAGGAGAAAAACCTCGAAGGCTGGGGCTACCCGTTCTACCGACTGGAAAAAGTCATCGGCCCAATGAGTACGCTGATGGCCTGCCCGGACGGCAAAAGCAAAAAGGACTTCGTGCCGGTGGTCGGTGACGGTTTCATGTTGCGCTACAACAGCAAACTGCCGATCGTGCTCTACGTGCCCAAAGACGTCGAAGTCCGCTACCGGATCTGGTCGGCGTCGAGCAAGGTCGAGAAAGCCGTCCAGGAATAACCGTTCTATCCCGTTACAGGAGCGCCATTTTGATTACCTGCCACGTCAAATATGTGATCGATCCGTATCAACTCAGCGAATTCGAAGCCTACGCCAAAGCCTGGCTCGGCATCGTCGAGCGTTTGGGCGGTACGCACCACGGGTACTTCCTGCCTTCCGAGGGCGCGAGCAATATCGCCTACTGCCTGTTCAGCTTTCCTTCGCTGGCGGACTACGAAAGCTACCGACATGTCGCGATGACTGACGCCGAAAGCGCCGCGCTCGTAGCTTCGCTGGTCGAGAAGAAGTTTATCGTCAGTTACGAGCGGACCTTCCTGCGCCCGCTGCTGGCCTGATACCGCTCACGCCGGGGCGCCGCTCAACGCGGCGCGCTCGGCCACATGGCGCAAACTGTCGAAATTGATATTGGCGCCCGAGTCGATCGCTACCAGTGTCTGACCGCGGGCACCGGTTTGCGCCACGTATTTCTTGATTCCGGCTACGGCCAAGGCACCGGAAGGTTCGGTGATCGAGCGGGTATCGTCGTAGATATTCTTGATGGCGGCGCAGAGTTCGTCGTTGCTGACCGTCAAGACCTCATCAACGCAGAATTGGCAGACTTCGAAACCAAAAGCACCGATCTGGGCGACGGCGACACCGTCGGCGAAAGTGCCTACGTTCGGCAGGACAACTCGCTCGCCGGCCTGTAATGCCGCATGTAAACAGGCGGAATGCTCCGACTCGACGCCGATGATGCGGACTTCAGGTCGCAGGTATTTGACGTACGCCGCGATGCCGGCGATCAGGCCTCCACCGCCCACCGGGACGAAGATCGCGTCCAGTGAACCTTGATGCTGACGCAGGATTTCCATGGCGACGGTGCCCTGCCCCGCGATCACGTCCGGGTCGTCGAACGGCGAGACAAAGGTGCGACCGGTTTGCCGTGCCAGGTTCAGTGCATATTCCAGCGCAAACGGAAAACTCTCACCGTGCAGCACGGCGTCGGCGCCCCGACTGCGTACGCCAAGCACCTTCAGTTCCGGCGTCGTGCACGGCATCACAATGGTCGCGGCGATCCCCAATTCACGTGCCGCCAGCGCCACGCCCTGGGCATGATTGCCCGCCGAAGCGGTGATCACTCCGCGTGCCCTTTGCTCATCGTTCAGTTGCACCAGTTTGTTGTAGGCACCGCGGATCTTAAAGGAAAAGGTCGGTTGCAGGTCTTCACGCTTGAGCAGGATCTGATTGCCGAGCGCCTCGGACAACGCTGGCGCCGGTTGCAGCGGCGTACGCACCGCGAGCTCATACACCGGCGCGGCGAGGATCTTTTTTACGTAGTGCTCAAGCAAAGTCTGCTGGGCGGTGGTCGTGCTCATGGTCGTCTCCTGACGTTGATCGGAACCCAGGAGGCAGAAAGTAAAAACCCGCCTCTAGGGCGGGTTGGGTGCTGCAGTCGTGAGCTAGCCCGTCAAATAAGGAATGGCGGTAATAATGCTTGGCTGGCAGCGCAATACAGTGGAAGTCATGTCCGGAAATTAGCCGGACGCTGACGGCAAGTCAATGGCCAATTTTCCTCGGCCTCTGTAGGCTGACGACTCTGCTCATTGTCCCAAGGAAGGAAACCATGAAGTGTGTCGCCCTGCCCCTTATTGCCCTGATCGCGTTCGCCGGCTACACCGTTTTGGTGATGCTTCAGGCTGAACAGTCATTGATCGACTTCGGCATCAGCCTGATGTCGCGCCCCGACACGGCGCAGGTGGTGATTGATTTGTACCTGCTGGCGACGCTCGCGGGCATCTGGATGTACACGGATACGCGCAAGCGTGGGCAGTCAGGGCTGTCGGTGGTGCCGTATCTTTTGCTTACCGCAATATTTGTGTCCATCGGGCCGTTGTTGTACTTGGTGGTGCGTGGGCTACAGGATCGGAAGAAATCCGTAACCATCCATCAAGAGGTCTGATCCTGGATTTGTAGAGCTGTTGAGATTGCCTTCGCGAGCAAGCCCGCTCCCACAAGGGTTCTGTAGAGGACTCGGAACTTGCGTACACCCTGATCAAAATGTGGGAGCGAGCTTGCTCGCGAAGGCGATCTGACAGCCGCCAAAGTTATTTCGCCAACCGCCTGAGCCCGAGCACCATCACCCCAGCCCCCATTATCATCGCGGTCAGAAACAGCGGATACGAAACCCACCACGGCACGCCCGCCGTCATCATGCTGAATTCGGACATGCCGCCGATACTTGCAATCAGGTTCAGCGGTAGAAACACCACATTGATCAACGTCAGTTTGCGCAACAGGTTGTTCATGCTGTTGTTCATCAGGTTGCCCCGGGCGTCGATCAGCCCGGAGAACACCGTGGAGTAGATTTCCGCCTGTTTGTAGCACTGGTTGTTTTCGATGATCAGGTCGTCGATCAGGCCAATGGCCTCGGCGCTGAAATGTTCCTTTGCCGCGTGATTGCGTAACCGGGTCAGGACTGCACCGTTGCTGTGAATCGCGTTGATGTAATAGATCAGGCTTTCGCTGAGGTTGAACATCTGGATCAGGTGCTGGTTCTGCATCGACGCGTTGAATTTCTGCTGCAACTCCCGGGCAACCAGCTTGATCACCTTCAGGTGGCCCAAATAGTGATGGATGTTGTTGAACAACAGGTCGAGCAACACATCCAGCGGCGTGTTCAGGGGCTGGCGCATGCCGAGGCCACTGAGCGGCGAGTCGTCGGTGGCGATCACCAGCAAACGATGCTCGGAAAACAGCAAACCGCAGGACGACACTTCGAAGGCCAGGCTGCCCGCGCCGGAATAGTTTTCCGGGCGTTTCCAGATCAGGAACAGGTTATCAGGGTGAAACTCGATGCGTGACACCTCATCGGGGTCCAGGGCCGAGGCCAGGGCGTGTTCATCAACTTTGAAATGGCTGTGCAGCAGATCCCGTTCGGCCGCATCGGGATTACTGAACAACATCACTTCGGCATCCAGCCGTTCGACTTTGTGGAGGGCGCCGTGGATCAGTTGAAAGCGCTTGATCATCCGCCGCTCACCAGGCCTGGCCGCGGCGCTTGAGTTCCAGGCGACGGACGAACTCTTCCAGCACCAGTGAATACAGATCGTCCTGCAAGTAAGCGTCTTCGATGCCGGCGTCCATGTTGGGATTGTCGTTGACCTCGATCACCACCACTTTGTCGCCGGACTGCTTGAGGTCGACACCGTAGAGGCCATCGCCGATCAGGTTCGCGGTCTTCACCGCCAGTTCCACCACCGCCCGCGGGGCTTCGTGAACCGCCAGGGTTCGGCATTCGCCATTGATGTCCTGGCCCTTGGCCTTGTGGTTGTAGATCTGCCAATGGCCCTTGGACATGAAGTACTGGCAGGCAAAGATGGGTTTGCGGTTGAGCACGCCGATGCGCCAGTCGTATTCGGTGTAGAAGAATTCCTGAGCCAGCAACAGCACCGAATGCTCGAACAGTTCGGCCGTGGCTTCGAGCAAGGCTTGCTGGCTTTCGACCTTGATCACACCCCGAGAGAAACAGCCGTCGGGGATCTTCAATACCAACGGGAAACCCAGGCGCTCGCCGACCCGCTCAAAGTCTTCCGGTCGCTCTTTGTAGAGAATCTCGGTGGCGGGCATGCCCAGTTGATGGCTCTTGAGCAAATCGGTCAGGTACACCTTGTTGGTGCAACGCAGAATCGACGCTGGGTCATCCATCACCACCAGCCCTTCGCTCTCGGCTTTCTTGGCAAACCGGTAGGTGTGGTTGTCGACGTTTGTCGTCTCGCGGATCAGCAGCCCGTCGTATTCGGCAATACGTGCGTAGTCCTTGCGCTCGATCAGCTCGACGTCGATGCCCAACGTCTTGCCAACCCTGACGAAGTTGTCCAGCGCCTTGGCATTCGACGGCGGCAACGCTTCCTGGGGATCGTGCAGGATGGCCAGGTCATAACGGGCCAAACGCCGGGAACGTGGTACGCGCCAGATCTTGCGACTGAAACTGTCGAGGGAGTGAGCGAACTGGTCTTCCTGATCTTCGCGTAACTTATGTAAGGCGCCGGACTTTATCCCTTCAATGTGCCAGCCGTTAGTTCGACGAAATTCAACTAACAATATCGGACACGGAAACAATTCAAACAACTGTCGTGCCAGATCCTGTAACGGCTCGATATGAGTCTTGCCAAAGTAGAGCGTCAGGGTAAAGCCTTCGGTATCGCTGTAAAGATGATGACTGAGGGCTTTTTCCAGGGTTTTATCCAGATCATCCAGGGCCAGGCCGTACAAGGATTTTCGAGTCAGTTCGCTGATGGTCCGCACCGACGGAATCACCTTGTGCCCACGGGCTTCGGCCAGCAGCGAGCAGTAGTAACCGTGCCCCAGGTACTTGTAGCTGCGGCAAAGGTTGATCACCTGCACCCGCTTGCCCTGCTCGTTGGCCCGGGGTTTCTCGAGGTATTCCTGGGCGCTGACGATGTCTTCACTGGGGAAGTAGGAGGTCCAGTCTTCCTTGCGTTCGACGATGATAATCAACTGACTGGAAGTTCTAACACCGTCATTTAAATAAGTTGCTGCCGGCAAAGTTTGCTCGGATACTTCGCGCCAATGACCCTGTACCGCTGACATAGTGATTGATCCGTTGGAGAACAAGACCTTTCCTATTAAGCACGAACTTTTTAGAAAGTCCCGTTTCGTTACGCAACTTTTACGGTGGTCATATGAATCTGATTTTTCGCTTGGCGGTCGTTGAAGACTTACCGGCACTGCTGGAGCTCGAACAACACTGTTTCACCACGGATCGGCTTAACCGTCGCAGTTTTCAATGGATGATCATGCGGGCCCACGGGCAACTGCTGGTGGCCCAGCGTGGCGAGCACCTGGTCGGTTACGCCGTGGTGCTGTTTCACCGGGGTACTTCGCTGGCGCGCCTTTACTCGATTGCGATCGCCACCGACGCGCGCGGCAGCGGTCTGGGCAAGCAATTGCTCCAACGCATCGAGGCCTGCGCCCTTGAACACGACTGCGCCTACCTGCGGCTGGAAGTGCGTATCGACAATCCGGCAGCGATTGCCCTGTATGAGCGCAACGGTTATCGACGCTTTGCACTGATTCACGACTATTACCAGGACCATGCCGACGGGCTGCGGCTGGAGAAGCGCATCCTCCAGCACCGCGACTCGCGAAACATCAAGGTGCCCTGGTATCGGCAGACCACCGATTTCACCTGCGGCCCGGCCTGTCTGCTGATGGCCATGGGCGCACTGCAAGCGGATCGCATGCTGGAGCGTCGCGAGGAACTGCAGATCTGGCGCGAAGCGACCACCGTGTTCATGACCTCCGGCCATGGTGGCTGCAGCCCTCAAGGCCTGGCGCTGGCGGCATGGCGACGGGGGTTTGGAGTGCGTCTGCAACTGAGCATGGCCGGGCCACTGTTTCTCGATGGCGTACGCGATGTGCATAAAAAAGATGTAATGCGGTTAGTACACGAAGAGTTCACCACGCAGCTAAAAGAGACTGATGTGGAGCGAGTGATCGGCGGACCACTGAACCTTCCACGGTTACTGGATGATGGCGGACAACCGCTGGTGCTCATCAGCAGCTATCGACTGACCCGTTCCAAATCGCCGCATTGGGTGATCGTCACCGATTGCGATGAAGAGTTCGTTTACCTGCATGACCCGGATGTCGACCACAGCCAGCATCGCCAACCCATGGACTGCCAGCATTTGCCGGTCAGCCATGGGGAATTTGAAAAGATGTGCAGTTTCGGTCGGGGCAAGCTTCGGGCGGCAGTGATCCTGTACGCCCGAACGTGAGTTTCACAATCCCTGTAGCAGCTGCCGAAGGCTGCGTTCGGCTGCGCAGCAGTCGTAAATCCAGGCCCCTCGGTCTAACTGAGCTGCCGCGACGGATGATTTTACGACTGCTGCGCAGCCGAACGCAGCCTTCGGCAGCTGCTACACAGGTACCGGTTACTTCAGTCCAATCTTGTACAGGGCTCCATCGTCTTCATCGGTCAGCACATACAAATACCCGTCCGGCCCTTGCCGCACATCGCGAATGCGCTTGTTGAGTTCGCCCAGCAATCGCTCTTCGTGAACGACCTTGTCGCCATCGAACTGCAAGCGGATCAACTCCTGGCTCACCAGCGCGCCGATAAACACGTTGTGCTGCCAGGCCTTGAAGCGGTCAGCGTCGTAGAACGCCATACCGCTGAGGCCGGGGGACTTTTCCCAGACATGGTGCGGAGCGACGGTGCCTTCGGCGGACTTGCCCTTGGCTTCCGGAATCGGCAGGCCGGAATAGTTGATGCCATGGGTTGCCATCGGCCAGCCGTAGTTCTTGCCACGCTCGATGATGTTGATTTCGTCGCCACCCTGGGGACCGTGCTCGTCTTCCCAAAGGGTGCCGGTCCACGGATTGAGCGCCGCGCCCTGTGGATTGCGATGGCCGTAGGACCAGATTTCCGGGCGTACGCCGGCCTGACCGACAAAGGGGTTGTCATCCGGCACCTTGCCGTCCGGGTAGATCCGCACAACCTTGCCTTGCAGCTTGTCGAGGTTCTGAGCAGTCGGCCGGTCGTTGTTCTCGCCAAGGGTGATGAACAGATAGCCGTCGCGGTCGAACACCAGGCGCGAACCAAAGTGGTTACCGACCGAAAGCTTGGGCTCCTGGCGAAAGATCACTTTGAAATCCTTGAGGGCCGTCAGGTCTTCGGATAGACGCCCACGGCCAACCGCGGTCCCGGCCTTGTCGCCCTCACCGCCACCTTCGGCATAAGACAAGTAGACCGTGCGGTCTTGCTTGAAGTCGGGCGACAACGCTACATCCAGCAAGCCGCCCTGCCCCTTGGCCCAAACCTTTGGCACGCCACTGAGCGGAGCGGAAAGTTTACCGTCGGCGCTGACCACCCGCAGGTTGCCGGGCCGTTCAGTCACCAGCATCCCTTGGCGATCGGGAAGAAACGCCAAAGCCCAGGGATGTTCGAGCCCCTTGGTCATTGTCGTCACCTCAAGGGTGCCCTGTTCGCTTTTCAAATTCTGGGTTGGCGCTGCGAAAACGGGCGCCGTGACAGTGATCAGTGCGCTGGCACACAGTGTGGCCAGAAGGGTTTTACGCAACATGCACGATTCCTTTTGTCGTTCGAATGGCTGGCAAGAACGCTGTCGTGCCGTTCAACGGTTGCTGGTATCCGCGTCTCGATGAGGTGGATCGGGAATGAATTTCGGTGGGGTGGCGGGAGGCGAGCGATCCTGGGGATAGCGGTTGCCGACGCCACCATTGTCAAGCGTCGGAGGGCGCGGCACGGGCACTGTGTTCGGCCCACGAATGGCCGGCGCGCTGGGTTGCGTGCCTTGCATGCTGTTGGGATTGGCCCGGCGAATCGGGCTGTTGGAAGAATTGCTGGTGTGGCCCGTCGGGCTCTGGGCCAACAGCAATGAAGAAGGTGGCGATGCGGTGTCAGCCTGGGCCAGATCGCTCAGCACGCCACTCAACGCCAACGCGATGCAGCCGAGCACAAATCTGTTCATGGGGAGCCTCTCGACATCAGCGTGGATAGGAACTTCGATATCACGCTACGCCCGGGGTTGGGATTTGTTAACTAAAACCTCCTTCACAAGATGTAACACGAGTTGACCTGCCCGCCGATACGCCCGCAGGACCGGGTCGCAACCCGCTGAAACTTTTGCACAGCGTCACAGGTCACCTGAACATCACTCGCGAGAAGACGACCATGGCACGGGCAATCTGGAAAGGTGCGATCAGTTTCGGTCTGGTGCATATCCCTGTGGCGCTGGTCTCGGCGACGTCCTCGCAAGGGGTGGATTTCGACTGGCTCGACAGCCGCAGCATGGACCCGGTGGGCTACAAGCGCATCAACAAGGTCACCGGCAAGGAAGTGACCAAGGAACACATCGTTAAAGGTGTGCAGTATGAAAAGGGTCGATATGTGGTTCTCAGCGAAGAGGAAATCAAGTCGGCGCACCCTCTGTCCACTCAGACGATCGACATCTTTTCCTTTGTCGACAGCGAGCAGATTCCCCTGCAAAACATTGATACGCCCTACTACCTCGCGCCGGATAAACGCGGTGGCAAGGTCTATGCGCTGTTGCGCGAAACGTTAAGCAAAACCAATAAAGTCGCCCTGGCCCATGTTGTGCTGCACACGCGCCAGCACCTCGCCGCACTAATGCCGCTGGAATCGGCAATGGTATTGGTGATGCTGCGCTGGCCCGCCGAAGTGCGAAGTCTGGACACCCTCGAACTGGGCAGTGAAGTCACCGAGCCCGAACTGGCCAAAGGTGAACTCGACATGGCCAAACGACTTGTTCAAGACATGAGTGCCGACTGGAAGCCCGAGGATTATCGCGACAGTTTTGAAGACAAGATCATGGCGTTGGTTGAGAAGAAGGCTAATGAAGGCAAGATTGAGGATGTCGAGACTGCGACGGGTGAAGATGAGCGTAAAACCGCGGATGTTATCGATCTGACCGAGCTGCTTAAACGCAGCCTCGGCGGTAAAAGTGCCGGCAAAACCAAACCGGCAACCAAACCGACCGCTCACAAAAAAGCCACGAAGACTTCTCGTGGCTGATTGAAAGTTTGCGGTGAATGTTATGACCTCTTCGCGAGCAAGCCCGCTCCCACATTAGATCGCGGTTAACTGTGGGAGCGGGCTTGCTCGCGAAGGCGTCATACGCCACAACGCGAAAATCAGATCAGGACGATAATCGCCAACAGGCCACCGAAAATAGCCCACTTCTCCAGGTAATAGAGCTTGCGGTTGCGCTTCTTCAGTGCTTTGCCGCGCAGGCGAATTTTGTAGATCTTGGCGAACAAGCGGTTGATACCGCCGGTCTTGTCACCCGCGTCGTTCGGTGCGCCCGCCGCCGACATCACATTACGGCTGAACCAGCCATTGAACGCCGCCGCCCAGCGATACTTCATCGGCCGCTCAACGTCGCAGAACAGAATGATGCGGTTTTGCTCCGTGGTGTTTTCGGCGTAATGAATGAAGGTCTCGTCGAACATCACCGCTTCACCGTCGCGCCAGTGGTAGCTCTCGCCATCGACATTGATGTAGCAACCGGCATCGTTCGGAGTTTCCAGGCCCAGGTGATAGCGGTAGGAACCGGCATACGGATCGCGGTGACGGACCAGTTTCGAGCCCGGTGGCAGCTCGGCGAACATCGCAGCCTTGATCGAGCCGATGCTTTGCACCAATTCCGTTGTGCGCGGGCAAAGTTTCATGGCCGAAGGATGGCTGTCGCCGTACCACTTCAGGTAGAAACGTTTCCAGCCAGTCTTGAAGAACGAGTTGAAGCCGACGTCGTCGTATTGATTCGAGCGCTTGATCTCCCCGGCCCTGAGCAGCTTTTGGCCCTCGGCGCGAATGTCTTTCCAATGGTCCTGCAATGGACTCAGATCAGGAAAGTCGGCCGGGTTCAGATAAGGTTTGTTGGGGATTTTCGAGAACAGATAAAGGAAGCAGTTGATCGGCGCCAGAAACGTCGAGTGGTCGCTCAGTTGGCGGCTCAGTTTGTGACGCACGCGTCCGCGCAAGTGAACGTACGCGATGGATACAACGTAAATAGCGGCAATGATCAATTTCACAAAAAATCGTCACACGTCAGAAATGAACAAACTGCGTCCCTTGCCGGCCAAGCGGCCGAAGGGTCTTGTGCAGTGTCTGAATACGAAACAACGGTCCCGATGGCGCGTCCTTGAGCCTATGCCGACTGTCGGCTTCAGGTTGATAGATGGCATTTTAGTCACAGTTTGTAACCAATAGTTAACCTTCAGATGTGAAAATCTGTCCGCTGATGCTGCCAAAGCGGCCGTGCGGCCTTAACGCCCTATCGTTTAAAGAGCCAGACCAGTACAATCGCCGCCAAACATTACGCGCCCCCCTTGGTTGATGACGGGAATGAACCCCGTCTCAGCGCACTTCGACTCGGGCCAAGCGCTCCATATGCTGCTGTCCACTTATTGCCAGATGGACCTTCCGCTTCTGACCGGGATGCATTTCCTGTGGTTCGAATACCGGAAACGGGTACTGAATCGGTACTGCCGCAACCCTAGCTACTCTGAATGCTTCGCAGGAAAAACCTTTGATCTCTACAGCTAACATCACGATGCAGTTCGGCGCCAAGCCGCTATTCGAAAACGTTTCGGTCAAATTCGCCGCGGGCAACCGCTATGGCCTGATCGGCGCCAACGGTTGCGGCAAGTCGACTTTCATGAAAATCCTCGGCAACGACCTTGAGCCGTCCGGCGGCCAGGTCATGCTCGAGCCGAACGTGCGTCTGGGTAAATTGCGCCAGGACCAGTTCGCCTACGAAGAATTCACCGTGATCGATACCGTGATCATGGGTCACGAAGAGCTGTGGAAGGTCAAGGCCGAGCGCGACCGTATCTACTCGCTGCCGGAAATGACCGAAGAAGACGGCATGGCCGTTGCGGAACTGGAAACCGAATTCGCCGAAATGGACGGCTACACCGCCGAATCCCGTGCTGGCGAACTGTTGCTGGGCCTGGGTATCGGCATCGAGCAGCATTTCGGCCCGATGAGCGAAGTGTCTCCAGGCTGGAAACTGCGCGTATTGCTGGCTCAGGCGTTGTTCTCCGATCCTGAAGTGTTGTTGCTTGACGAACCGACCAACCACCTGGACATCAACACCATCCGCTGGCTGGAAAACATCCTGACCCAGCGTTCCAGCCTGATGATCATCATCTCTCACGACCGTCACTTCCTGAACAGCGTGTGCACCCACATGGCTGACCTGGATTACGGCGAGCTGCGCCTGTTCCCGGGCAACTACGACGAGTACATGACCGTGGCGACCCAGTCTCGCGAGCAACTGCTGTCGGACAACGCCAAGAAGAAGGCGCAGATCTCCGAACTGCAATCGTTCGTCAGCCGCTTCTCGGCCAACGCCTCGAAAGCCAAGCAGGCAACTTCCCGTGCCAAGGCGATCGACAAAATCCAGCTGGCCGAGGTCAAGCCTTCGAGCCGTGTGAGCCCGTTCATCCGTTTCGAACAAACCAAGAAGCTGCACCGTCAAGCGGTCATCGTCGAGCGCATGGCCAAAGGCTTCGACGGCAAGACACTGTTCAAGGACTTCAGCTTCCAGGTTGAAGCTGGCGAGCGCGTGGCGATCATCGGCCCGAACGGTATCGGTAAAACCACCCTGCTGCGCACCCTGGTCAACGAACTGACCCCGGATGCCGGTACCGTGAAGTGGACCGACGCCGCGGAACTGGGCTACTACGCCCAGGACCACGCGCACGACTTCGAAGACGACTGCAACCTGTTCGACTGGATGGGCCAGTGGACCCAGGGCGGCGAGCAAATCGTTCGCGGCACCCTCGGTCGCATGCTGTTCTCCAACGATGAGATTCTGAAGTCGGTCAAGGTCATCTCCGGTGGTGAGCAAGGTCGCATGCTGTTCGGCAAGCTGATCCTGCAAAAGCCGAACGTGCTGATCATGGACGAACCGACCAACCACTTGGACATGGAATCCATCGAGGCGCTGAACCTGGCGCTGGAGAACTATCCGGGCACGCTGATCTTCGTCAGCCACGACCGTGAGTTCGTATCGTCCCTGGCCACCCGCATTATCGAGTTGAGCGCCAGCGGCGTGATCGACTTCAGCGGCACGTATGACGACTACCTGCGTAGCCAGGGCGTTGTGTTCTAAGCATCTGCTGCAATTGAAAAGCCCTGTCCTAGTGACGGGGCTTTTTATTGTCTGAAGATCAAAAGATCGCAGCCTTCGGCAGCGCCTACTTTGGAATGTGCGCCCCTGTAGAGCTGCCGAAGGTTCGGGCCGCGTTCGGACGATCTTTTGATTTTCGTTAGCCTGCTTTCTTTTATTTTGCGCCCGCGCCATGATGCAGTTCTCCTACCGCCGCCCGCGAACGAGCCCTCATGTCTTCGCAGCAACTGCCACCGCAAAGCTCCATGGCGATCACCCTGCAGATCGTCTCCATCGTCTTTTATACCTTTATTGCTTTCCTCTGCATCGGCCTGCCGATTGCGGTGTTGCCAGGCTATGTCCACGAACAGCTCGGATTCAGCGCGATTATCGCGGGGCTGACTATCGGCTCGCAGTACCTGGCCACCCTGCTCAGCCGCCCGATGGCCGGACGCCTGTCGGACACCATCGGCACCAAGCGGGCGATTGTTTATGGGTTATCGGGGATTGTGTTGAGCGGCGTGCTGACGTTGATTTCAACGCTGCTGCAAAGCTTTCCGTTGCTGAGCCTGTTGATCCTGATCGCCGGCCGCTTGTTGTTGGGGATAGCCCAAGGCTTGATCGGGGTCGGCACCATCAGTTGGTGCATGGGTCAGGTGGGCGCGGAACATACCGCGCGATCGATCTCCTGGAACGGCATCGCCTCCTACGGCGCCATCGCCATTGGTGCGCCGCTGGGTGTGGTGATGGTTGGCGAGCTGGGGTTCGCCAGTCTTGGGATCGCGCTTTCGGTGCTGGCGCTGGCGGCGTTGTTGCTGATCCGAAACAAACCCTCGGTGCCGGTGATTCGCGGCGAGCGCCTGCCGTTCTGGGCGGTGTTCGGGCGCATTGCGCCGTTCGGCGCGAGCCTGAGCCTCGCCTCCATCGGTTACGGCACGTTAACCACTTTTATTACCCTGTATTACGTCAGCCGTGGCTGGGCCGGCGCGGCTTATTGCCTGACGGTGTTCGGCGTGTGTTTCATTCTGGCGCGACTGTTGTTCATCTCCAGCATCAGCCGTTTCGGTGGGTTCACCTCGGCCATTGCCTGTATGAGCATTGAAACGGTGGGCCTGGTGTTGCTGTGGCTCGCGCCTTCGACCGGTTATGCGCTGATCGGCGCAGGCCTGACCGGGTTCGGTCTGTCGCTGGTGTATCCGGCGCTGGGGGTCGAAGCGATCAAGCAAGTGCCCAACTCCAGTCGCGGGGCGGGATTGAGTGCTTACGCGGTGTTTTTCGATCTGGCGCTAGCGATTGCCGGGCCGTTGATGGGCGCGGTGGCGCTGAACCTGGGGTACACGTGGATTTTCTTCTGCGCGGCGTTGTTGTCGGTGACCGGCCTTGGTTTGACTCTGTTACTGAAACGCCGCGCCATGGCCTGACACTGCAAGCCCGCTCCCACATTATTGATCGGCAGTCTGCATTCCGGCCCGGGTCGGTTTGCCAAGCGCATGAGAGAAGAAACGCCCGGCTTCGGACACCATGGTGCGATGGATGTCTTCGCGGTCGACGCCATCGGCATCGGTACACAGCGCCGGCATGGCGATGATCTGCTCTTCGTTGCACGGCGCCATGAACACGAAGTGCCCTGCCCCGGCCAGCAACTTGAAGTCCGGTGCAATCGGCAGTTTGCGCGCCAGGGCGGCGGCATTCTTGTCGAACGCCACCAGTTTGTCGCCGTCACCACTGTACAGCAGCACCGGCACATGCACGTCGGCCAGGGTATGTCGGCCAAACTTCAGGCTCAGCGGCGCCATGAGCAGCAAGGCGCGAACCCGAGGGTCAGCCACCGGTTGCAAGTCATCACGGTCAGCAATCAATTCGCCTTGGGTGTTGCACGCATCGCGGTCGTCCGGGCGCTCCTGACAATAACGGCGCAGACGGGCCAGATCTGGCGTCGCGCCGGACAGAATCAGCGCCGTCTCCCCGCCCGCCGAATAGCCGATTACACCAACCTGATCGGCATTGACGAAGGGCGCGAGCATTCGATCACCCAGCGTCGCGGTAATGGCTTCGGAAATCTGGATGGGCCGACCGTAAAGGTTACTCAACGTACCGAGGCGGCTGTGGTCTTTGGAGTTGTCACCGGGATGGATCACCGCCACCACCACAAACCCTTTGCGTGCCAGCGACGTGGCGAGGTCGTGCAAGGCCAGCGGGGTTCCGGTGTTGCCGTGGGACAGCATCAGCATCGGGAAACGACCGATGGCGACTCGAGTGTCTTCGCCCGCTTCGACCGTGTAGCCCTCGATGATGCTGGAGTGTTCCCTGTCGCTGGAGGGGTAGAAGGCGATGGCGCGCATCGGCTGCAAGTCCAGCGGGTCGAGAAAGCTCATCTCATGGAAGCCGACGCTCCTGTGAGGATGCGGCGCAGGCGCGGCGTGCACTGAGTTCAGGCTGCTGAGCAGGCAAATCAGTAAGGTTGCACAAAGACGCGCCATAGGAGGCTCCACCTGGCTACTGACCGGGGACGTTAAACCCTCGACTGCATAACTCGGGCCACTATTTAATGAAATTCCGAAATAGCCAGAAACAAAAAACTCCGCATCTGGCACTTGCGTGATCAGAATACAGAGTATTTTGGGTATTGCCCGAGCTGTTTGATTTTCTTTACACACGCCTTACGCGGCGGCGAACAACTGCTCGCTGATTTGCGTGTGAGCGTCGCTCATGGCTTTGGTGCGGACTTCGTCACCGTAGGCAAGGCCATGGGCACGGACGAACTCGATGTCAGTGATACCGATGAAGCCGAACAGTACCTTCAAGTACTCTTCGTGAGCAACACCAGTCGCCTGGCCGGCATGCAGACCGCCGGAAGTCGATACGATGACGACTTTCTTGCCACCGCACAGGCCTTCAGGACCGGCTTCGGTATAACGGAAGGTCTGACCGGCAACGGCGATGCGGTCGATCCAGGCCTTGAGTTGGGTCGGGATGGTGAAGTTGTACATTGGAGCTGCAATCACCACGGCATCGGCGGCGAGGAATTCTGCCAGGGTGGTGGCGCTCAGCTCGGCTTCGTGCTGCTGCGCGGCGTTACGCAGTTCAGCGGTGGTGCCGGCAGCAACCAGGGTCGTGGCGGAGAAATGGCTGATGGCATCGGCGGCCAGGTCGCGGTAGGTCACCACGGCAGTCGGCTCGGCGGTTTGCCAGGCTTTAACGACTTCGCTGCTCAGCTGACGCGAAGCCGAGTTGTCACCAAGAATGCTCGAATCGATATGCAGCAGTTTCATGTGGGATCTCCAGGTGAGGATCGCTACAAGGCGATCTGATGGGGAGAATCCTACAGGCGAAACCAATAGCTGATTAGACTGCAACAATGCGATAGTTCGTCCTACTGATAGAACAGTCGAGCTCACACCATGCAAGACCTCAATGATCTCTACTATTTCGCCAAGGTGGTTGAAGCCGGTGGCTTCACGGCGGCCGGGCGCTTGCTCGGAATTCCCAAGTCGCGGTTGTCGCGGCGCATTGCCGAGCTGGAAGAAAGCCTTGGCGCGCGCCTGCTGCAACGCACCACCCGACAACTCAAGCTGACCGCCGTGGGTGAACGTTACCTGCGGCACTGTCAAGCAATGCTGCTGGAAGCGGAAATGGCCGACGAAGCCGTTGCCAGTATGTCCAGCGAACCTCGCGGGCGTTTGCGGGTGTCCTGCCCCGTCGGGTTGGCCCACGAAATTCTGCCGACAGTGATCAGCGATTTCCTTGAGAAGTATCCTCAGGTTCAACTGGAGGTCATGTTGCTCAACCGCCGCGTCGACCTGGTGACCGAGGGCGTCGATGTGGCGCTGCGGGTGCGTGAGTTGGGCGATGAGGATCCGCTGTTGGTCACCCGACGTTTGCGCCAGGCGCAGATGGCGATGGTCGCCAGCCCCGGTTTTTTGCACGGACGTGAAATCAACCACCCCGAAGACCTGAAAAACCTACCCGTGCTCGGCGCCCTGGAAGCCGACCGCCTGGTGCATATCCGCATGCTCGACCAACAGGGCAAAATCTGCGATCTCACCCTCGAAGCGCGATTGGGCATCGATGACTTTATCGTGCGCAAGGCCTGCACCCTCGCCGGCCAGGGTTTTACCATGCTGCCAATGATGTATTGCGAGCAGGAACTGGAAAACGGCTCTCTGGTGCAGTTGCTGCCCGACTGGTCGCTGCCTGGCGGCTGGCTGCAAGCGGTCTACCCTCATCGGCGCGGGGTGATGCCGGCAGTACGCGCCTGGCTGGACCATTTGATCGAATCATTCAATGCCTGTGGGGACCGACTGATATGAAGGCTGGACGCATGAGCGAAGAGGACGTCGCGCAATTCTGTCTCGCACTGCCGGGTGCGCGGGAAGACTACAAGTGGGGTGGCGTACGGGTGTTTTCGATTGCAGGGAACAAGATGTTTGCCTTGCAGAATCTGCGGGGCGAATCCCTGGCCTTCAAGGTCGACAAAGACTTGTTTCTCGGTCATTGCGACCGCCCGGGAATCCGCCCGGCGCCGTATCTGGCGCGGGCTCAGTGGATCATCTTGGAAACGCCCTACCCGTTGGGCCCTGAAGAGCTGCAAGGCTTGTTGCAGCGTTCCCATCAATTGGTGGTGAGCAAGTTGCCCAAGCGCACACAGGTCGGACTGCTGCTTTAAAGCAGCGCCAGCAGATCTGCCCCCAGAAACAATTGATCGATCCAGAACACCTGGTGCAGCAGCACAATCATCCAGAACAACAGCTGAAACGACACTTTGCGCGTCTTGTGCCGAAACAGCTGCTGCGCCAGTAAGGCGCCCGGCCAGCCGCCAGCGAGCTCTAACGCATGCAGTACGTTCTCCGGGGTGCGCCAATGGTCGGCGCGCGCCTTGCGTTTGTCGCTCCAGTACAGCAAGAACGCCAGCAGGCTGACGACCCCGTACGCAGCCAAGGGAATCACGGAAACCCCGCGCAGCCACAACGACATCGAGCCGTACAGCGGCAGCGCGCACAGGACCGCAAACACCAACAATTTCAGCTGAAGATTGCGAATCTCTCCTGCGGGTTTGCTTCCGGGGTTGTTGCGCGCGCTGGCGTCATTCATGGCTTGACCGCGGCCCAGTCAACCCAGCCAAACTGCCAGGTGGCCAGGATGACGAGGCCGAATACAATGCGGTACCAGGCGAACGCGGCGTAGCTGTGGCTGGCGATGAACTTAAGCAGCCCCCTGACGGCAATCATTGCAAAGATGAACGCGGTGACGAAGCCGATCGCGAACACCGGAAAATCCGACGGGACGAACAGATGGCGATATTTGTAGCCCGAGTAAACCGCCGCAGCGACCATGGTCGGCATCGCCAGAAAGAACGAAAACTCGGTAGCGGTCTTGCGCGACAGCCCGAACAACAAGCCACCAATAATGGTCGAACCGGAACGCGAAGTCCCGGGAATCATTGCCAGGCACTGGGCGAAGCCGACTTTCAGGGCGTCTTTCCACGTGATGTCATCAACGGTTTCGGCATGCACTTCATGCTGCCGCTTTTCGGCCCACAACATGACAATCCCGCCTACCACCAACGCCGTTGCGACGGTGATCGGGTTGAACAGGTATTCGTGGATCAAATCGGAAAAAATCACCCCCAGTACCACGGCCGGCATGAACGCAATCAGCAGGTTTGCGGTAAAGCGGCGAGCGCCGGGCTGCGTCGGCAAACCAGTCACCACATCGATGATCTTGCGGCGGAACTCCCACACCACCGCCAGAATCGCCCCCAGCTGAATAATAATGTTGAAAGCGATGGCCCGCTCGCCACCGAAGTTGAGCAAGTCCGCCACAATGATTTGGTGACCGGTGCTGGAAATCGGCAAAAACTCCGTCAGCCCTTCTACAACGCCCAAAATCAATGCCTGCAAGGCCGTCCAAAGATCCATCATTCCCCCAAAGACAATGCGCAGAGGCATGCCCCGTTAATATTGGTCAGAGCGTTCACTGCAATCAGCGAGCTGAAGTCCCGCGCGCACAGGATCCAGACGAAACCATAAAAATTCCGTGAAAAATCAACTTGGACTCAGGTTTTTCCGTGCGGGGCCGAAATCCTATCAGACAAGTCTGATTAACGCTGCCGCGTTATTGGACTTGGGTCGGATATGACCGATTGGCAAAGTGTGGTTGGATGCTGGCGATCATTTATTACAAGAAAAAGAAATCGGAGTGACAGCGTTATGAACAGCTTGCGCAGTATGTCGATCAGCCGACGTTTGTGGCTCATCTTGATCGTGGCCGTCCTGATGCTAATGACGTTGGGCGTCTTGATGCTCAAGCAGATTCACGATGACCTGTACCACGCCAAGGCTCAGAAAACCCAGCATGTGGTGCAAACCGCCAGTGGCATTCTGACCTATTACCACGACCTCGAAACTGCCGGCACGCTCACTCGCGACGCCGCGCAAAAGCAGGCACTGAGCGCCGTTCGCGGTCTGCGCTATGACCAGAACGACTACTTCTGGATCAACGACCTGACGCCGGTGATGATCATGCACCCGGCCAACCCGAAACTCGATGGCCAGAACCTCTCAGCGATCCGCGACCCGGACGGTTTTGCCCTGTTCAACGAAATGGTCGCCGTCGCCAAGTCCAAGGGTGCCGGTACCATCGACTATCGCTGGCCTAAACCGGGGGCCAGTGCGCCGGTAGAAAAAACCTCCTACGTCAAACTGTTCGAACCCTGGGGCTGGGTGATCGGTTCGGGCGTGTACATCGATGACATGCAGGCCGAGTTCTATGGTCAGGTCTGGAAGGCCTCGTTCGTGGGGCTGGTGATTTCCCTGATCATGGCGCTTCTGGTCATCCTGATTGCCCGCAGCATCGTGCGTCCACTGCAGGAAACAGTGAACGCCATGGCCAACATCGCCAGCGGCGAGAGCGATCTGACCCGCAGCCTCGACACTCATGGCCAGGATGAAGTCACGCAACTGGCACGCCACTTCAACGCCTTCACCGCCAAGCTGCGACTGGTGATCAAAGAACTGCAAGTGTCTGCCAGTGCCCTGGGCCAATCTTCCAGCGAGCTGGGCAACGACGCCGCTCAGGCCCAGCAACGCAGTCAGCAACAATCCCAGCAAATGGAACTGGTGGCCACTGCCATCAATGAAGTGACGTATGGCGTACACGACGTCGCGAAAAACGCCGAGCACGCCGCCAGCGAAATGCGCGATGCCGAGTCTCAGGCGCAGCAAGGTCAGGTCAACATCGATGGCAGCCTGCAACAAATCGACAAGCTGTCGTCCACCATCGATCAGGCGGTGGAGGTGATTCGTACCCTGGCCGCCGAAAGCACGCAGATCGGCAGCGTTCTCGAAGTGATCCGTTCCATCGCCGAGCAAACCAACCTGCTGGCCCTCAACGCGGCCATCGAAGCCGCCCGAGCCGGCGAGCAAGGTCGGGGTTTTGCGGTGGTGGCCGATGAAGTGCGACTGCTGGCCCAGCGTACCCAGAAGTCCACGGCCGAGATCCAGTCGATGATCGAACGCCTGCAAAGCCACTCCGAAGCGGCGGTCAAAGTGATCGGCGACAGCAGCCGTGCATCGCAATTGACCATCGAGCAGGCCGGCCTGGCCGGTGCAAGCCTGAATGCCATTGCCCAGGCGCTGCGCAACCTCAACGGGTTGAACGCCTCCATCGCCAGCGCTACCTTGCAACAGGCGCATGTGGTCGAGGACATCAACCAGAACGTCACCCAGGCGGCCGGTTTGTCCCACAGCACGGCGCTGGCGGCCGAACAGTCGAGCGTGGCCAGCGTTCACCTGAAGGAATTGAGTGAGCAATTGAACGGGCTGCTCAAGCAGTTCCGGGTATAACCACCTTTGTAATTGGATGGACTCGCCCAAGCCGAGGCGTCAATGCGCCACGGTGGCAGTCTAAACAGCCAACGACAGCGAGGGCGAGTCCATGAAAAATCATAGTTCGATTGATCAATCCCTGTCTTC
>NZ_VOBM01000060.1:0-25440 GCF_008370005.1 Pseudomonas sp. ANT_J28 | reverse complement strand
CTTGCTCGCGAATGCGGTGCGTCAGTCGACATCAACGTTGACTGACGCACCGCATTCGCGAGCAAGCCCGCTCCCACATTGGTTTGTGGGTGTTTTTGGGTCCAGTCATCACACAGCCCCAATTGGGCATTTTTTTTGCCACGCTTGGCGGGCATACTAGGCCGTCCCTTTCCCTGGTGTCGCCCGCCTCTATGCTTCGCGTCCTGATAGCCCTTGCTCTGACATGCCTGCTCCAACCGGCCTTTGCTGACGAGCGCGCGCAAACCCAACAACAGTTGGACGCCACGCGTCAGGACATTGCCGAGCTGAAAAAACTGCTGGGCAAACTCCAGGAAGAAAAATCCGGTGTGCAGAAAGACCTCAAAGGCACCGAGACCGAGATGGGCAAGCTCGAGAAGCAGGTCGAAGTCCTGCAAAAAGAGCTGAAGAAAAGCGAATCCGAGCTGCAGCGACTCGATGCCGAGAAAAAAAAACTCCAGAGCGCGCGAATTGAACAGCAGCGACTGATCGCCATTCAGGCCCGCGCGGCCTATCAGAACGGCCGTCAGGAATACTTGAAGCTGCTGCTCAACCAGCAGAACCCGGAAAAATTCGCCCGCACCCTCACCTATTACGACTACCTGAGCCAGGCCCGCCTGGAGCAGCTGAAGAATTTCAACGAAACCCTGCGCCAACTGGCCAATGTCGAAAAAGACATCGCCATGCAACAGGCGCAATTGCTGGTGCAGAAAAGCAGCCTCGACAGCCAGCGCGACGAACTCGACAAAGTCCGCAAGGAGCGCCAGCAAGTCCTGGCCAAGCTCAGCGACGACGTGAAGGTCCGCGATCAGAAGCTGGCAGCCCGCGAGCAGGATCAGGCAGACCTGTCTAAAGTCCTTAAAACCATTGAAGAAACCCTGGCCCGTCAGGCCCGAGAGGCAGAAGAAGCGCGGCAAAAAGCGCTGATCGCCCAGCAGGAAGCCGAAAAAAAGCGTTTACGTGAGGCTCAGGCTGCAGCAGATGCAGACGCCACTGACGCCCCACGCAAACCCGTTAAATCGACACCCGGCGCACTGGTTTCAAGTTCAGGCGAGACCTTTGGTGGCCCCTTTGCTTCAAGCCGGGGAAAACTTCCCTGGCCAGTTGATGGTCGACTGCTGGCACGCTTTGGCGAAACCCGTGGCGACGACGCCCGCACCAAGTGGGACGGCGTGATGATCAGCGCCTCTGCCGGCAGCCAGGTGCACGCCGTGCATGGTGGTCGCGTGGTATTCGCCGACTGGTTGCGAGGCGCCGGGCTGCTGGTGATTCTCGACCACGGCAACGGTTTTTTGAGTCTTTATGGTCACAACCAGACGCTGCTCAAGTCTGCGGGTGACGTGGTTAAAGCCGGTGAGTCCATCTCCACTGTAGGTAGCAGTGGCGGGCAGGACACACCAGCGCTGTATTTCGCTATTCGTCAGCAGGGTCACCCGAGTGATCCAGCGCAATGGTGTCGCGCGCAAGGATAAGCACGCGACCTAATTCAGGAGTTCGTTCGACATGCTGCATTTGTCCCGCCTTACCTCGCTGGCCCTGACGATCGCCCTGGTGATCGGCGCGCCGCTGGCGTTTGCCGCTCAACCGGCCCCGGCGGTCGCGCCTGCGGGCACTGCTGCGACCACCAAGGCGCCATTGCCGCTGGAAGAGTTGCGCACCTTTGCCGAGGTCATGGATCGGATCAAGGCTGCCTATGTCGAGCCGGTGGACGACAAGACCCTGCTGGAAAACGCCATCAAAGGCATGCTCAGCAACCTCGACCCGCACTCCGCCTACCTGGGCCCGGAAGACTTCGCTGAGTTGCAGGAAAGCACCAGCGGCGAATTCGGCGGCCTGGGCATCGAAGTTGGCGCCGAAGACGGTTTCATCAAGGTGGTTTCGCCGATCGATGACACTCCGGCCTCCAAGGCTGGCATTCAGGCCGGCGACTTCATCGTCAAGATCAACGGCCAACCGACCCGCGGCCAGAGCATGACCGAAGCCGTGGACAAGATGCGCGGCAAGATCGGCCAGAAAATCACCCTGACCCTGGTGCGCGACGGCGGTACGCCGTTCGACGTGACGCTGGCCCGCGCCATCATTCAAGTGAAGAGCGTGAAGAGCCAGTTGCTGGAGTCCGGCTACGGTTACATCCGCATCACCCAGTTCCAGGTCAAGACCGGCGATGAAGTCTCCAAGGCCCTGGCCAAGCTACGCAAGGACAACGGCAAGAAGCTCAAAGGCATCATTCTCGACCTGCGTAACAACCCGGGCGGCGTGCTGCAAGCGGCGGTGGAAGTGGTCGACCACTTCATCACCAAGGGCCTGATCGTTTACACCAAGGGCCGTATCGCCAACTCCGAACTGCGCTTCTCCGCCACCGGCAAGGACGAAAGCGAAGCCGTGCCAATGGTCGCACTGATCAACGGCGGCAGCGCCTCGGCCTCGGAAATTGTCGCTGGCGCCTTGCAGGATCAGAAACGCGCGGTGGTCATGGGCACCACCAGTTTCGGCAAAGGCTCGGTACAAACCGTGCTGCCGCTGAACAACGAACGCGCACTGAAGATCACCACGGCGCTGTATTACACGCCGAACGGCCGCTCGATCCAGGCTCAGGGCATCGTCCCGGACATCGAAGTGCGCAAGGCCAAGATCACCAACGAGCAGGACGGCGAATACTTCAAGGAAGCCGATCTGCAAGGTCACCTGGGCAATGGCAACGGCGGCGCCGACAAACCGACCAGCGCCAGCGGCAAAGCCAAGGCGATGCCGCAGGATGACGACTACCAATTGGCCCAGGCCCTGAGCCTGCTCAAAGGGTTGAGCATCACCTCCGGCCGCTGAGATGCGCCTGCGGTTGCTCCTCGGTCTGCTGTGTTGTCTGGTGGGTGTCGCTCACGCGGCGCCTGCCCCTCAAAAGGCCTACATCACTCTGATCATCGATGACCTGGGGCAGAACCTGCCCCGGGATCGCCGCGTGCTGGCCCTGCCCGGGCCCGTAACCACCGCGATCATGCCCGACACGCCCCACGCCACCGAATTCGCTCGCGAAGCCCATCGTGCCGGCAAGGTCGTCATCCTGCACATGCCCATGGACCCGGCCACCGGCCCGTTCGCCTGGCACCCCGACTTGCCCATCGACGAACTCGAGAAACGCCTGAACGCGGCGCTCAAGGTCGTGCCCTATACCGCTGGCATCAACAATCACATGGGCAGTCGCATGACCTCTCAGCCAGCCGCCATGGCCTGGTTGATGGCCGACTTGCAACGCCGACACAAGTTCTTCGTCGACAGCCGTACCAGCGCGCAAACCGTGGC
Organism: Pseudomonas sp. ANT_J28; assembly: GCF_008370005.1. NCBI lineage: Bacteria > Pseudomonadati > Pseudomonadota > Gammaproteobacteria > Pseudomonadales > Pseudomonadaceae > Pseudomonas > Pseudomonas sp. ANT_J28. The sequence goes on along the minus strand of NZ_VOBM01000060.1, from coordinate 22,125 downwards.
GGCCGCCGAGGCGCAGAAAATTGGTCTGGCGAGCGTTTCGCGGGATGTATTCCTGGATGACGAGCCCACTGAAGCCGCGATTTTTACTCAGCTACAGACGGCTATCAGCCTGGCGCGCAAACAGGGTTCTGCGGTGATGATCGGGCACCCGTATCCGCAGACATTAGCGGTGCTTGAACGTGAATTACCCAAGCTCAAAGCTCAGGGTATTGACTGGATCGACATCAAACAGATGATCAGCGTGCGCGGCAATCGTGCAACGGCAGCGCACGGCAAGGATGGCCAGTACCGCCTCCCGACTGCCCGATAATTCCTCGCAGCCCACTCCATTTCGCGATAACTATTTATACCTGCCGGTACACAGCCGCGTGCCACGATAGCGCTCACCCTGAATTTCATCACCAAGGAATGGACATGAAATACCTTAGCTTCTTTTGCTTCGCAGGCCTGATTGGCCTGCTGGCTATTTCCGCAGTGCAGGCCCGCGATCTGGGCGAAGGCGCCGTCAACGACTCACCGTCAAGGGCACTGCAAAACAGCGAACATCTTTATGAACTCTGGAGCGGCGTGGGACGACTCAATCTCCAATCGGGCTTGACCTGCAGCGCCGTTCTACTGGATACGCGAAACAGGCAAGGCCGAGCCACCGGCCCTGCTTACCTGCTCACCAGCGGTCATTGCGTGTTGTTTCAGTACGGTTCGGCGCGGACCAATCTGCCTTTTAAAGCCAGCGTCACCTTCCACTACTTTCATGACATGCCACAGCGTAAGCGCCGATACGCCATCCGGACTGCCCGATGGAGCAGTCTGGTCGGGACCGATCTTGCAGTACTGGAGGTCGACGCAACATTGGCGTCGCTGATACAGGCCGGGGTCAACCCGCTCAAGCTGGCGTCCCATCAAACCAACGAGAGTCATGATGCGCTTAACATTGGCGCGCCGAGCGGCTTTACCGAACAAGGGCTTCGACTGAGTGCCTGCGCTGAACAAACCGCCGGAACGTTCATCGATCACCCCGGGGTGTTCCCTTTGGCCATGAAAAACAACTGCGACCTTCACGGTGGCAGCTCCGGTAGCCCGATGCTGAACCGCCGCACCAATGAAATTACCGGCATCGTCAGTAAAGTCGTGATCTCGCGCAATACCCCAGCGCCGCCAGATTGTGAGCACTCGTCGTCTTGCAAGGCCGCCCGTTTCAACTACAGCTACTCTGCCAACTTTCTGCACAACTGCTTTATTGACGGTGTCTTCACCAGCGATGGGGCGGACTGTTCGTTGGAGCCGGTCGAGTTGACTGTCACGGAGCCCTGGAAGCTCAAGTCATACGTTCATAGAACGCAAAACGCGGATGAGCAGATCGTATTGCCTACGTGGGACTTCAGGTTCTCCCTCGATGCGCCCTTCTATCGCTACAAAACGGTCCATAACGCCAGGGACTGCAAAGCTTCCGACAATTACAGCGCCGCCATCAGCGCTGAAGATGCTTACATCAATACTGAAATCGGGCCACAAAGCGGCGCACATGCACTGTGCATTATCGGCGTCGCCTCAGGGGAACTGCAGCTGACAAGGGCGATGTTGAATAACGTGTTTACAAGTGCCGTGTACTTGAGCGCGACGCCGGCTCCGTCTCAGGTTGTATCGAAGTGATGGTTACAGATACTTCGCCATGATGTCGTCCACCACGCCTTCCTTGCGTAGCTGATCCAGCGCCGCCTGTAATTTGGCAACGGTTTCGTCCGGCACCTGCCTGTTCAGCGCCAGGTACAGTTCGGCGCTGTTGAAGCGCAGCACGGTCTTGAGCCCGGTTACCCCGTCCTGGCGCGCCAGATAGCGCCCGGCGGGGTCGCCGGTAGCCCACAGGTCGATCTGACCGTTGAGCAGTTTTTTTGCGTTGTCCTGATCCCGCAGCACAACGATCGGTTTCAGTCCTTGCTTGGCCAGCGTCTCGGCAATCGCATCGCCCTTGTAGGCGCCGATCTTGTATTTGCGCGCCTGCTCCAGCGACTCAAGGCTGATCTTGCTATCGGCCTTGGCCAGCATGATCCAGTCATCCGGCCCGATCGGGCCAACCCACTTGAACAGGTTCTCGCGGTCCGGCAACCGCGCCATCACAAATACGCCGTAACCGGACTTCTCCAGGGCGAGCTTGTAGATTCGCTCCCAAGGGAAACGCAACGTCAGGCTGTAGGTGACTTCGGCGCGTTTAAACATCTCGCGGACGATGTCCACCGCGATGCCATTGATGTTCTCGTCCTGAGCGAAGTTCTTGCCGTTCTTCGCCATGTTGTACGGGGGGAAATTTTCAGTCAGCAACACCAGACCGGTGTCGGGATTTTCTGCGGCATGCGCTCCATTGACGAGCAATAGAGAAACGCTGGCGAGGACAAGAAGAAGGCGTTTAAGCATGTCTGGCTACCGAGATCCATGGCGTACCCAAGAGTGCCCTGAGCCCGCCATGATGTCCACTGGCCTGTATCGGTTTGTTTAGCGCATCACGATGCCGCGATGAGCCATGTAGGCCTTGGCTTCCTGCACGGTGTATTCGCCGAAGTGGAAAATACTCGCCGCCAACACCGCACTGGCGTGGCCTTCTAGAATGCCGTCAGCCAAGTGCTGGAGGTTGCCGACGCCACCGGACGCGATCACCGGAATACCCAACGCATCGCTGATCGCGCGGGTAACGCCCAGATCGAAGCCGTTTTTCATGCCGTCCTGGTCCATGCTGGTCAGCAGGATTTCACCGGCACCCAGGCCTTCCATCTTCTTCGCCCATTCAACGGCGTCGAGACCGGTTGGCTTGCGACCGCCGTGGGTGAAGATTTCCCAGCGCGGCGTCTCGCCCGGGCCGGAAACCTTCTTGGCGTCGATGGCAACGACAATGCACTGCGAACCGAAATGCTGAGCAGCCTCGCCAACGAATTCCGGGTTGAACACCGCAGCAGTGTTGATCGAAACCTTGTCCGCGCCAGCATTCAACAGGTTGCGGATATCCTGCACGGTGCGCACGCCGCCGCCCACGGTCAGCGGGATGAACACCTGGCTGGCCATGCGCTCGACGGTATGCAGCGTGGTGTCGCGACCATCGACGCTGGCGGTGATGTCGAGAAAGGTAATCTCGTCGGCACCTTGCTCGTCGTAGCGACGGGCGATTTCCACCGGGTCGCCGGCATCACGGATGTTCTCGAACTTGACGCCCTTGACCACCCGGCCGTTATCCACGTCCAGGCAAGGGATGATGCGTTTGGCCAGCGCCATGGTCAGTCCTCAGCCTTTGTACGAATCGCAGAAAGCTTGCGCTTCAGCGACATCGAGAGTGCCTTCGTAGATCGCCCGACCGGTGATCGCGCCGATGATGCCTGGCGCTTTCGCGTCGAGCAGCGACTTGATGTCACCGAGGTTGTGGATGCCACCGGAAGCGATGACCGGGATCTTCGTCGCGGCGGCCAGCGCAGCGGTGAACGGAACGTTGCAGCCCTGCATCATGCCGTCTTTGGCGATGTCGGTATAAACGATCGCGGACACGCCATCAGCTTCGAATTGCTTGGCCAGGTCGATCACCTGAATGGTGCTGATTTCAGCCCAGCCGTCAGTGGCGACAAAACCGTCTTTAGCATCCAGACCGACGATCACTTTGCCCGGGAACGCGCGGCAAGCTTCAGCAACGAAAGCCGGATCTTTCACGGCTTTGGTGCCAATGATCACGTAGCTCACGCCCGCTTTCACGTAGTGTTCGATGGTTTCCAGAGAGCGGATACCGCCGCCGATCTGGATCGGCAGGTTCGGGTAGCGCTTGGCGATGGCGGTGACCACTTCGCCGTTGACCGGCTGGCCTTCGAAGGCGCCGTTCAGGTCGACTAGATGCAGACGACGGCAACCGCCCTCTACCCACTTGGCAGCCATGCTCACCGGGTCATCGGAGAACACCGTGGAATCTTCCATGCGGCCCTGGCGCAGACGAACACAGGCACCGTCTTTAAGATCGATAGCGGGAATAATCAGCATCTGGCAAACCTTCAAATTCGATTGTTCAGCTTCGCTCGAAAATCAGTTTTTCTCGAGCGCCCACAAGTCGCTTTCGATGCTTTCGAACCTCTCTTTGAGGTGCGTCTGCACATCGAAAATCGCCCTGTTGTAATAGTGCGGCGCAATTTCGCGGGTAAACAGCTCAAGGATTTCAGCCGCTTCGAACGAACCCAGGTCCAGTTCGAAGCGATCTTCCATAAAGCGTTTGATCTTGTGATTGGCCTCGTTCTCCTGTTCGGGAGTGAGGGTCAGGATCGGCGGCTTCTTCTTGACGGCCATTTACCAGCGACCATCCCACGCGGCGAAGTTCTGCAGCAATTGCAGGCCATGGGTATGGCTTTTCTCCGGGTGGAACTGCACGGCGAAACGCGAGCCATCGGCCAGCGCGGCGGCGAAATCGACACCGTAGTGACCGCCACCCACCACTTGCCGCGGGTTGCCGGCAGCGATGTAGTAGCTGTGCACGAAGTAGAAACGCGCCAGGTCCGGAATGTTGTGCCACAGCGGATGTGTGACCGTCTGCTTCACTTCGTTCCAGCCCATGTGCGGGACTTTCAGGTGTTCGCCGTTTTCGTGCAGGTCTTTGCCGAAGAACTTCACCGCGCCCGGAAACAGGCCGATGCAGTCGACGCCGTCGTTCTCTTCACTGCTGTCGAGCAAGGCTTGCATGCCGACGCAGATGCCGAGGAACGGGCGGTCCTGGCTGACTTCGCGCACCAGCGAATCGAAGCCCAGGCGACGGATCTCCACCATGCAATCGCGAATCGCGCCGACACCGGGAAATACCACCCGGTCGGCTTCGCGAATCACGTCGGCATCACTGGTGATCAAGACCTTGCCGGCACCGACGTGCTCGAGGGCCTTGGCCACCGAGTGCAGGTTGCCCATGCCGTAATCGATAACCGCGACCGTCTGCATTACAGAACGCCTTTGGTCGACGGCATCTGACCGGCCATGCGGTCATCGAGCTCTACGGCCATGCGCAGTGCGCGGCCGAAAGCCTTGAACACGGTCTCGATCTGGTGGTGGGTGTTGTGCCCACGCAGATTGTCGATGTGCAGGCTGACGTTGGCGTGGTTGACGAAGCCCTGGAAGAATTCCTGGAACAGGTCAACGTCGAAACCGCCGACGGTGGCGCGGGTATAAGGCACATGCATCTGCAGGCCCGGACGGCCGGAGAAGTCGATCACCACGCGCGACAGCGCTTCATCGAGCGGCACGTAGGCATGGCCGTAGCGACGGATGCCTTTTTTGTCGCCGATGGCTTTGGTGAAGGCCTGACCCAGGGTGATACCGACGTCTTCCACCGTGTGGTGGTCGTCGATATGCAGGTCGCCCTTGCTGACAATATCCAGGTCGATCAGCCCGTGACGGGCGATCTGGTCCAGCATGTGCTCAAGAAAAGGAACACCGATATCAAATCGGGCCTTTCCGGTGCCATCCAGGTTGATCGAGGCTTTGATCTGGGTTTCCAGAGTGTCGCGCTCGACTGACGCCTTACGTTCGGCCATCACCAGCTCCGCAAAATCATTGGGCGAAAAAGGCAACCATTATAGGGGCGCGGGCGCCAAACAGAAACACGGGAGGTGATTTCACTGACGGAGTGAATCCCGTGTTGTCGGGGATAGACATGTCAGCACAAGCCAGCAAACCCAGATTCTGTACCTTGAGGAGATCAAATGTGGGAGCAAGCCCGCTCCCACAGGGGTTTTGCGTTAGTGGAACAGTACTGCGGTTTTCTGCAGGGTCACCCAAACACCCCACGCCAACGGAATCCCTACCACCAGCCACGCAGCCACTGCCAAAGGCTTAGTGCCCGCATCCGCTTTCCACTCCAAAACGGTGCTGCTGTCAGCACCTTTGTCGTGGCCCAGCGCCTGTTCGGCAGCCAGCTCAGCGTCGGTCATGAAGTACTTGTCAGCCACCGGACGCACCAGCAGGTTGCAGATGAAACCCAGCACCAGCAGGCCCGCAAGGATGTACAGGGTGATGTCGTAAGCCGCGGCGCGTTCAACGCCGATGCTCAGCTGATACTCACGCAGGTAGTTCACCAACACCGGACCTAACACACCCGCCGCCGCCCAGGCAGTCAGCAGACGACCGTGGATCGCGCCGACCATTTGCGTACCGAACAGGTCCGCGAGATACGCAGGGACAGTCGCAAAACCACCGCCGTACATCGACAGGATGATGCAGAAGGCCGCTACGAACAGCGCAACGTTGCCCAGGTGACCGAGGTTCGGGATCAACGCGTACAGCGCGAAACCGAGGGCGAAGAACACGAAATAGGTGTTTTTGCGGCCCAGGTAATCCGAGAACGAGGCCCAGAAGAACCGGCCACCGATGTTGAACAGACTCAGCAAACCAGTAAATCCGGCAGCAATCGCAGCGATCGAGGCCAGTTGCCCAGCGTCCAGTTGACCAAACGTCTGGTCAGTGCCCAGCAATTTGCCGGCGAATACTTCCTGCAACAGCGGCGAAGCCATGCCGAGGATGCCGATACCCGCCGAAACGTTCAGGCACAGCACCAGCCACACCAGACGGAATTGCGGGGTTTTCCACGCCACATTCACGTGGACGTGACGGTGGGTGATCATCGCGTTGGAAGCTTTCTTCGCCGGAGCCGTCCAGCCTTCAGGCTTCCAGCCGGTTGGCGGAACGCGATAGGACAGTGCGCCACCGATCATGAATACGAAGTAGATCGCGGCCATCACCAGGAAGCTCTGCCATACGCCGACGCTGGTTGGCGAAGCGAAGTGGCCCATCAAGGCTGCGGCCAGCGGAGCACCGACCATCGCGCCACCGCCGAAACCCATGATCGCCATGCCGGTCGCCATGCCGCGCTTGTCCGGGAACCACTTGATCAGGGTCGAGACCGGCGAGATGTAACCCAGGCCCAGGCCGATACCGCCAATGACCCCGGAGCCGATCCACATCAGCCATATCTGGTGGGTATAGACCCCCAGCGCTGAAATCAGCAGACCGCCACACCAGCACAGTGCCGATACAACGCCAGCCTTGCGTGGCCCGGCGTGTTCCAGCCAGCCGCCCCAGATGGCGGCCGAGCAACCGAGAAAGATGAAGAACAGGGTGTAGATCCAGCCGAGCATCGAGATCGGCCAGTCACATTGGGACGAGAAGACTTGCGAGATGAAGCTCATGTCCGGTGCGCAGGTCACTGCCTTGGTCACGCCCAGGGCTTTGGACAGTGGCAACCAGAACACCGAAAAGCCGTAGGCCATGCCGATGCAAAGGTGAATGGCCAGGGCAGCCGGCGGTACCAGCCAACGGTTGAAACCGGGCTTGGCGATGATGCGTTCCTTGGACAGGAACGCGGGCTGGTCGGCTTTGAGGTCGTCCGCCGTGATGCTCGTGGTCATTGTGTATCCCCCAATTATTAGAATGGTTCGTCAGCGCTCCTCACCCACAGCCTTTATGCGCACGCATGACTGTTTTTGAGGTGAAGCTCCATTTTTGTGCGACATCACGCCGCAGAAGGACGGACGAACCGGCAGAGGTTACCATCTGTACGTGACAGAAAAACCAAAGTGACATCACCTTTTGTATGTCATCAGTTCTCGTACCACTGAAGGAGCCCTCATGCCGATCATTGTCGAGCCGCTAAACGAAGCCACTTATCAGGATCAGCAAGATCTGCAGAAGATCTACCGCGATGCTCCGGACTGGCTGTTTGCCCCGTTTGCCGGGGATTTGCAGCTGATCGAAGGCTGCCTGCTGGACGGCTCGCTGATCGCTGGCCGCTTCAATGATCGACTTTTGGGTGCAGCACGCCTGCAACGGCACCAGGATGTCTGGCACCTGTCCCAACTATGCGTACGAAAAATTACCCGTCGTCGTGGCGTGGCCGAGCGCCTGGTGAAAGAAGCGCAGAAAATGGCGTCGCAATCAGGCGCGACATTGCGCTTGCTGGCGCCTGCCGGGTATCTGGAGGCACAAGCGCTGGCGGCCAAACTGAAAATACCGCTGGATGTATTGCCGACGTGATCGCTGACCGGTCGTCCGTTGCGGAGCGCTATACTCCCCGGCTAAATTTCGAATTCGACTAACTACAAGGACTCGCCCATGAAAGCGTTCGGCAAAATCCTGGGTCTGGTACTTCTCGGGCTGTTGCTGATCATTGTGGCGTTGGGCTTTGCCCTGACCCACCTCTTTGATCCCAACGACTACAAAGACGAGATTCGCCAGATAGCCCGCGACAAGGCCCACATCGAGCTGACGCTCAATGGCGATATCGGTTGGAGCCTGTTCCCGTGGCTGGGCCTGGAATTGCACGAGGCCACCGTCGCGACCCTGGCCAAACCCACCGAGCCGTTCGCTGACTTGCAGATGCTCGGCCTGTCGGTTCGCGTGTTGCCGCTGCTGCGCCGTGAAGTGCAGATGAGCGATGTGCGCGTCGAAGGCCTGAACTTGCGCCTGACCCGCGACAAGGACGGCCACGGCAACTGGCAAGACATCGGCAAGGCGCCAGCGCCGGCCACGCCGCCCGCGACCACTGGCGAACCAGCGACCGAGACCACCGCCCAAGCGGAAAAACCGGCCCAGCCGATTCGCCTGGACATCGACAGCCTGACCGTCAACAACGCCCGCGTTGAATACAGCGACGAGAAAACCGGCAAGCAATTCAGCGCCGAAAGCATCCAGCTGAGTACCGGCCCGGTGCATGACTCCACCAACATCCCGGTCAAACTCACCGCGTTCCTGGGCACCAACCAGCCGGTCTTGCGTGTCCGTACCGAGCTCAACGGCGAGCTGCGTTTCGAGCGCGCACTGCAGCGCTACAAACTCGAAGACATGAAACTCTCTGGCGAAGTGGCTGGCGATCCGCTGCAAGGCAAAACCATGACCTTCGCCGCCCAGGGCCAGTTACTGCTCGATAAAGCCGCGAACGTCGCCGAATGGACTGGCATCAAGATCTCTGCCAACCAACTGCGCGCATTGGGTGAACTAAAGGTCAACGACCTCGACAAAACCCCGCAAATCAGCGGCGGCCTGTCGATCGCCCAGTTCGATCTGGCGAAATTCGTCGACAGCATCGGCCAGAAGCTTCCGGCGATGGCTGAAGGCAGCCTGAGCAAAGTCGAGTTGGTCAGCCGCCTTGCCGGCACGCCGACCAGCGTGGTGCTCGACGACATCAACCTGAAAGTCGACGACAGCACCTTCAGTGGCCGCATCGCCGTCGAGGACTTCGCCAAACAATCGCTGCGGGCGACCCTCAAGGCCGACACCTTCAACGTCGACCGTTACCTGCCGCCAAAATCTGCCGAAGCCAATAGCGCGACCCAAGTGCGTCAGGCCGAAGTGGCCAGCACCGAAGCCGACGCCATGGCTGGCCCGGGCAACACCCCGTTGCCGCAAGCACCGACCAAAGACGCGTGGAGCAACGAGCGCCTGCTGCCGGTGGAACGCCTGAGCAAACTCGACGTAGACGCTGACCTCACCTTCGGCCAGCTGACCCTCGATAAATTGCCGATCCAGAACGCTGCGCTCAAAGCTACCGGCCAGGACGGCCTGCTGACGCTGGAGAACCTGCGCGGCGATTTGTACGACGGCAACTTCGACGCCAAAGGTACGCTCGACGTGCGCCAACAGGTGCCCGCACTGAACATGCAGACGAGCATCAGCAAGGTACCGGTGGAAAAAATCCTTGAAAGCCAAGGTAAAAGTCCGCCGGTAAAAGGTCTGGTGACACTCAACAGCAACCTGACCGGCAGCGGCAACAGCCAGAAAGCACTGATCGAAACCCTCAACGGCAACGCCAGTTTCGTCATCAACAACGGCGTGCTGCTCAATGCCAACCTGGAACAACAGCTGTGCAAAGGCATCGCCACCCTGAACCGTAAATCCCTCAGCGGCGAACCACGGGGCAAGGACACACCGTTCCAGGAACTCAAGGGCAACCTGACCTTCCGTAACGGCGTGGCCAGCAACCCGGACCTGAAAGTGCGCATCCCGGGCATGACCGTCAAGGGCGACGGCGATGTCGATCTTCGGGTGTTGGGCATGGACTACCGCGTGGGCGTTATCGTCGAAGGCGACAAGAGTGACATGCCGGACCCGGCGTGCCAGGTCGGCGAGAAGTTTGTCGGCATCGAGTGGCCGCTGCGCTGCCGTGGCCCGCTGGAACTGGGCGCCAAGGCTTGCCGCCTCGATAACGAACGCATGGGCCAGGTCGCGAGCAAACTGGCCGGCGAACGGATCAGCGAAAAAATCGACGAGAAGCTTGGCGACAAAGTCAGCCCGGAACTGAAAAATGCGTTGAAGGGGCTGTTCAAGCGATGAGAGCCGAGCAGTTTTCATCGGCGGTGCTGGACTGGTACGACCGCCACGGCCGCCACGATTTGCCTTGGCAACAAGGCATCACCCCGTATCGGGTGTGGGTCTCGGAAATCATGTTGCAGCAGACCCAGGTCAGCACGGTGTTGAACTACTTCGACCGCTTCATGGCCTCGTTGCCGACGGTCGAAGCCCTGGCCGCCGCGCCGGAAGACGAAGTCCTGCACCTGTGGACCGGCCTCGGTTACTACACCCGCGCGCGCAATCTGCAGAAGACCGCGAAGATTGTTGTCGCCGAGTACGGCGGCGAGTTTCCGCGGGATGTGGAAAAGCTCACGGAGCTTCCGGGTATCGGCCTGTCCACGGCGGGCGCCATCGCCAGCCTGAGCATGGGTCTGCGGGCGCCGATCCTCGACGGCAACGTCAAACGGGTGCTGGCGCGTTTTACCGCGCAAGAGGGTTATCCGGGCGAGCCAAAGGTCGCCAAACAGCTGTGGGCCAACGCTGAGCGCTTCACGCCGCATGATCGGGTCAACGCCTACACCCAGGCGATGATGGATCTGGGCGCCACGCTTTGCACTCGTAGCAAGCCGAGCTGCCTGCTCTGCCCACTGGAAAAAGGCTGCGAAGCGCACATGCTCGGCCTGGAGACGCGCTACCCGATCCCCAAACCGCGTAAAGCCGTGCCTCAGAAGCGCACGCTGATGCCGATGCTCGCCAACGGTGAAGGTGCGATTTTGCTTTACCGTCGTCCTTCCACGGGCTTGTGGGGCGGTTTATGGAGCCTGCCGGAACTCGACGACCTCGACGACCTGCAACATCTGGCTTCGCAGCACTCGCTGGAACTGGGCAGCCAACAGGCGCTGCCGAGCCTGGTACACACCTTCAGTCATTTTCAGTTGTCCATCGAACCCTGGCTGGTTCAGGTCCAGGAGGCCGGCCATCACGTGGCCGAGGCCGACTGGCTCTGGTATAACCTCGCCACCCCGCCGCGCCTGGGCCTTGCCGCCCCGGTCAAAACCTTGCTCGAACGCGCGGCCGCCGTATTGAACGCAGGAGAGTCGTCATGACCCGCACCATCATGTGCCGCAAGTACAAAGAAGAATTGCCCGCCCTGGAGCGCGCTCCATTTCCAGGCGCAAAAGGTCAGGACATTTTTGACCACGTCTCGGCCAAAGCCTGGGCAGACTGGCAAAAGCACCAGACCCTGCTGATCAACGAAAAACGCCTGAACATGATGAACGCCGAAGACCGCAAATACCTTCAGGGCGAGATGGACAAGTTCTTTTCCGGCGAGGAATACGCCAAGGCTGACGGCTACGTTCCGCCGGCTGAATAATCCCGCTTTTTCGAGGGTCGGAACGTAAGCGACGGTAATAATTAAAATTTTTTTGAAAACTTTCTTGACGACCCCCTGAAAAACCAGTTTAATGCGCCCCGTTGCCCAGATAGCTCAGTCGGTAGAGCAGGGGATTGAAAATCCCCGTGTCGGCGGTTCGATTCCGTCTCTGGGCACCAAATACCGAAAACCCTGAATCGCAAGATTCAGGGTTTTTTTATGTCTGGGATTTGATGAGGCTCGGCTCCCGACTGTCTTCTACGACTGATTCCTACGGGCGGAGGACTTAAAACAGCCGCACGTTTGCGCTTTAATACCCGGAATTTCCTTTCTGAAAAGGGCAGAAGCCTGTGGCATCCCTGACCAAGCAACAAAAGCGAGCCAAACGCGCCAAGGTAAAAGCCAAGCAACAGCGCGTAGCCCGAAGCATTCACCACCCTGCCCGGGTCGACGATTTTTCTGATGGGCCAGATGCCTATCCGATTGAGTTCTTCGAGGCTCTGTTTACCCAATTTCAAGAAGCAGAAAGCCAAAGCCGCAAAGCGCTGTTTGTCGCGCTATTTATCGCTCTGGCCGATGTGATGTCGGCAGCCCCCGAGCTTCAACAGGAACTGATCAAGACGGGCGACCCTTCCGAGTCGATGGCGGTACTCAGCCAATCCTTTTTGATTGATTACCGAAAATGGGCCTACGGCGCGACAGAGGCCGAAACCCTGGAATGGCTCACCAGGCCTGACGTGCTCGACGATTTCAATCTGGCCATGGAGGAAGCGGTTGCCGAGTTGTCGGCAGATCTATCCGAAGACGACGACGAATAGTCCCACTCGCTACGGACAAACCGAACAGGTGATGCCCCGCACTTCAATTAATGGCATCCTTGCGCCCAATTTAATCGCCCGCTGGCGATAGCCCTCAAGGCCTGCGCGCAGGGATGATCGTTCTCCATCGGGACACCCAGACTCACATCCCTCCTTGCTGTCAGGCCCCGGCTCGCATTGCATTGAGAGGAACACTCGTGAATCAGCAAAACCTGGCCGACTTCATCTGGAACGTCGCAGATGTACTGCGCGGCGATTTCAAGCAATCCGAATTCGGTCGCATCATCTTGCCGTTTACCGTGCTGCGCCGATTGGAGTGCGTGCTGGAACCTACACGCGACAAAGTTCGCACACAGTTCACCGCCCTGAAGAACACCTCCGTCGACCGAGACCTGATTCTGCCGGGCATCGCCGAGGCGACGTTCTACAACATCTCGCAGTACGACCTTTCGAGTGTCGGCGCGACGAGCACACGAGCTAACCTGGAAGACTACATCGCCAAGTTCTCGGCCAATGCTCATCAGGTTTTCCAGCATTTCAATTTCAGCGACTGGCTGACTCGCCTCGAAAGCGCCAACCTGCTGTATCTGGTCACCCAGAAATTCGCCAGTATCGACCTGCACCCCGACACCATCAGCAACCATGAAATGGGCCTGGTGTTCGAACACCTGATCCGCAAATTCGCTGAATCAGCCAACGATACCGCTGGGGAGTTTTTCACCCCGCGTGATGTGGTACGCCTTGCCACTACGCTGGTATTTGCTCCTGATCATGAAGCACTCAATGGCAAAGGCGTAATTCGCACCGTTTACGATTGCGCGGCTGGCACTGGTGGCTTCCTGTCCTCCGCGATTGAGCTGGTCGGCGAGTGGAACCCTAAGGCGGACATGATCCCCTACGCTCAGGAATTGAACCCAGAGACCTACGCAATCTCATTAGCGGATAAATTGATCCAGGGCTTCGAAACCAAGAACATCAAACTCGGTAACACCCTCTCCCACGACCAACTGCCCCACGAACAGTTCGACTACTGCCTGGCTAACCCGCCATTCGGCGTTAAATGGGAAAAAGTACAAAAGCAGGTGCAGGACGAGCAAAAAAATAAAGGCTTTGCCGGACGGTTCGGCGCTGGCCTGCCACGGGTTGGCGATGGCTCGTTGCTGTTCCTGATGCATTTGCTGTCCAAGCGCAAACCTGTCGAATTGGGCGGTAGCCGGATCGGTATCGTGCTGTCTGGGTCGCCGCTGTTCAACGGGGGTGCGGGTTCCGGCGAATCGGAAATCCGTCGCTGGATTCTGGAAAACGATTGGCTGGAGGCAATCATCGCCCTGCCCAACGACCTGTTTTACAACACCGGCATTGGCACTTACATCTGGGTACTGTCCAATCACAAGGACGCCGCACGCAAGAACCAGGTGCAACTGATCGACGCAACGGCCATGCATACGCCGATGCGTAAATCCCTGGGCAGCAAGCGCAAGCTCCTTTCGGAAAGCCAGATCGCCGACATCGCTCGCCTGCACGATGCGGGTGAGGATGCACCCAACAGCAAAATCTTCAACACCACGGACTTCGGCTACCGCCGCATCACCGTCGAACGCCCACTGCGTCTGCGCTTCAGCGTCACGCCAGAGAAAGTGGCCGCCTATACTGCCAGCAAAGGTGCCGATCACATCGCTCAGTTCGCGGGGGTCGAAGGCAGCTTCGACAACCTGCCCGCCTTCCTCAAGGCTGCTGGGGTGAAAAAGCTTGGAAAAGCCGCGTTAAAAGCCCTGTTCAGCTGTTTTGGTGAGCGCGACCCTGAAGCCCAGCCAGTTCTGGATGAAAAAGATCAGCTCCAGGCTGATAGTGATCTACGTGAAAACGAAAACGTCCCGCTCAACCAACGCATCGAAGACTACTTCGCCCGTGAAGTGCTGCCACACGTACCCGATGCCTGGATCGATACCAGCAAGTGTGACGAGAAGGATGGACTGGTTGGCATCGTGGGTTACGAGATCAACTTCAACCGCTACTTCTACCAGTACCAGCCGCCACGTTCGCTGACCGAGATTGATGCTGACTTGAAAGCCGTGGAAGCGGAGATCGCTGCGCTGCTGAACGAGGTGACGGCATGAGTCATTACAAGCCGTATCCGGCTTATAAGGATTCTGGGGTGGAGTGGTTGGGGAAGGTGCCGGAGCATTGGGATGTTAAAAGCATTAAATACGTCGCACCTCACGTTGGCAGCGGTAAAACACCGTCTGGAGGCTCGGAGGTTTACCAAGACTCTGGGATTTTGTTTCTCCGAAGCCAAAATGTATATGACGATGGGTTAAGACTCGACGATGCAACTTACATTTCGGAAGAAATAGATCTCACAATGAAAGGCTCCAGAGTCAGAGCAAATGACGTTCTGTTGAATATTACTGGTGCGTCTATTGGACGAAGTTGCCTAGTCCCAGAAATTTTTCAACCAGCAAATGTAAACCAGCATGTTTGCATTATTCGGCCCGAGAGTAGGGAAACAGCGAAATGGCTTTCACTTTGTCTGAAAAGTGAATCCGTGCAGTCTCAAATAGATTTCTCACAAAATGGAGCAGGACGTGAGGGGTTAAATTTTGAGCAGATTGGCAATATTTGTATCTCTCTGCCGCCAACCACAGAACGACTCCGTATTTCAGAGCACCTTGAACACGAAGTTGCTCGGATAGACGGACTTATTGCAAAGAAAACCCGATTCATCGAGCTCCTGTGTGAAAAGCGTCAAGCACTGATCACGCATGCCGTCACCAAGGGTCTCGACCCCGCTGCCAAAATGAAAGACTCCGGCGTGGAATGGCTTGGTGACGTACCCGAGCACTGGGCAGTAAAACGCTTGAGACTCATCGCAAGCGTTCAAACTGGTATAGCAAAAGGTAAGGACAATACCGATAAAGAGACAGTCCAAGTCCCTTATCTTCGTGTAGCCAACGTCCAGGACGGCTATCTAGATCTTGAGGAAGTATCGACAATCCATATACCTACTAAAGATCTAGATCGTTATCTGCTTCAGAAAGGTGATGTGCTAATGAACGAGGGTGGAGATTTTGACAAGCTAGGACGCGGGCACGTCTGGCACGGCGAGGTTGAACCATGTATCCACCAGAATCATGTTTTTGCTGTGAGGCCAAACCAAGTCCAACCCCAATGGCTAAACACCTTTACAAGCTCTAAAGCAGCCCAGTTCTATTTTATGGGTCGCTCTAAACAAAGCACGAATTTGGCTTCGATTTCGTCAACCAATCTTATGGAGCTTTCCGTTCCGGTTCCCTCAGATGCTGAGCAACACGAAATATTGGGGGCCCTCTCTGATATGACTACTCGCCTCGACACCCTAATCACCAAAACCGAACTCAGCCTCACCCTGCTAAAAGAACGTCGCTCCGCACTGATCACCGCCGCCGTAACCGGCCAGATCGACCTACGGGAAGCCTCATGAGCCAAGGTCGCAGCATTCGCTTGTTCCTCGTCGACGGCACACCCAACGGCTTGCTAACCGCCGAGATCATCAACTGGTCCGGCCACGTGCTGACAGGCCCACGCAGCAAACTTACAGAGCTGGTGCAGCGCCCCGAATGTGGGCGCACTGGCGTTTACTTCCTGATGGGACCAGATCCAGACGGAAGTTTGCGTAATAGGGTTTACATCGGTGAATCCGACGACGTCGCACAACGACTCAAGCAGCACAACCGCGGAGAAGATCAGGGCGGAAAGGATTTCTGGGAGCGAGTCTGCCTGGTCACCAGCAAAGATCTGAATTTGACCAAGGCTCACGTCAAATATCTGGAGAGTTGGCTGATGCGTATTGCCCGAAGTGCCGGGCATTGCATCGTCGTCAACGGCACAGCCCATGAGTACGACAACTTGCCGGAATCGGATCGCGCCGACATGGCATTTTTCCTGGATCAAATTCGCATTGTGTTACCGGCGCTGGGTTTCGACTTTCTGCGTGATGTGACCAAACCTTCGCAGATCAACGAAACAACCAGCCCTGGCACAAAAACTGTCAGCCAGTCGCCTGTATTCGAACTGACCAGCAAAAACCGCTCGATCAAAGCCTTCGCCCAAGAAATCGATGGCGAGTTTTTTGTACTCAAGAACTCCGATGCCAGTGAGCGCTGGATCAGCACGCCGCATAGCTATCAGACGCTTTATTCGCGAGTGGTCAGCGAGGGCGTGCTTCCAGAAACAGAAACTGGCTTACGCGTATTCGCTGACGATTACGCATTCAACAGTCCGAGTGCTGCCGCCGCAGTGGTGTTAGGTCGTAATGCCAATGGTCGAACCGAGTGGACCGTCCAAGGTTCTGGCCAAACCTACGCAGCCTGGCAGGATCAACAAATTGCTGGATTGCGCCCCGCGCTTCCTTCAGCCCTGATCACCACGGAATAAACCCATGAACGAAGCCGCCCTTCAACTTTATCTGCGCGAGCATTTCCCCAAGGAGAATGCCGCCTGCGAGTGGAAGGAGTTCAAGAACCTCACCCACGCCGTGTCTGGACGCAAAGGCGAGGACATTGCCAGCTATCTGTCGGCCATCGCCAATATGGCCGGCGGACACCTAGTGATTGGTGTTGAGGACGCTTCGTTGCGTATTGTCGGCATCGAAAAGTTTCACGATTACACGCCCGAAAATATCCGCCAACGCTTATTGGGACGCTGCACCAATCTGAACTCAGAAGGGTTTCGCATAGAAAGCTTCACAACCAGCGATACCGCTAAAGTCGTGTGGGTCTTCCACATTCCGCAGCATCAACCTCGATTACCAGTGTATGCCCACGACAAAGCCTGGCAGCGCCTGGATGACGCACTGATTGAAATGCGTCCGGAGCGACTGGAAGCCATTTTGAGTGAGCCGGTCGATAATCGTGACTGGTCAGCCGAAATCGTGGAAGGCGCCACTCTCCACGACCTGGATGAACAGGCGCTGATCGTGGCAAAAGAGAAGTTTGCCGAGAAATATCGCAACGCCTCTTTCGCGGCGGAAATTCCCGCTTGGGATACCGCAACCTTCCTGGACAAAGCGAAGATCACCATTCAGGGCCGGATCACTCATACCGCTCTGTTGTTACTCGGTAATCCACAGTCCAGCCACTTCCTGCCTACGCTGGCGCAAATCACTTGGAAGTTGACGGGCGAGGAGCAGGCTTACGAGCATTTCGGTCCGCCATTCCTTTTGGCTACCACCCAGGTGCTGCACCGCATCCGTAACATCAGCTACAAGCTGTTCCCGCAAAACCAGTTGCTCGCCACTGAGGTCAGCAAGTACGACACACGCGTTATCCTCGAAGCGTTGCACAACTGCATTGCCCACCAGGATTACCAACTGCGCTCACGCATCATCGTTACTGAGAGGGTCGATCGACTGGTATTTGAAAACGCGGGAGGATTCTTCGAAGGGCAGCCTGAGGATTATTTCAGCGGTGAGCAAACCCCGACTCGATACCGCAATCCATGGTTGACCCAGGCGATGGTCAGCCTAAGCATGATCGACACCATGGGCTTCGGTATCCGCACCATGACGCTGTCACAGCGCAGTCGCTATTTTCCGCTGCCGGATTACAGTAAATCCGAACCGAAAAAGGTCGTGCTGGAAATTTACGGGCATGTGATCGACGAGAATTACACACTGCTGTTGCTTGAACGTGACGATCTGCCTCTGAACACGGTGATGTTGCTGGACCGGGTTCAGAAAAAGCAGCCCATCACGGACGCGGCCGCAGGAATGCTTCGTAAGCAGGGGCTCATCGAAGGCCGAAAACCGAATTACTACACTGCCGCCCAGGTAGCGCAAACCACTGGCAACAAGAGCGACTACATTCGTAATCGAGCCTTCGACGATGCCTACTACAAACGCCTGATCCTCGATTATCTGAAGCACTATGGCTCAGCATCCCGTGACGAGCTGGTCACGCTGATCCTAGACAAACTTTCAGACGCTTTAGACGAAAAACAGAAGCAGAACAAATTCCGCAACCTGCTGAACGCTATGTCGACTCGCGACAAAACCATTGAAAAATCAGGTGGTTTACACAAAGGCCGTTGGATTCTAAAGCCCAAACCAAGCATCTTTATCTAGACAAACTTTAGTCAAACTCTAGACAAACTCCCCCGCTGAGCCGGGCTCAATTTAGCTGTGAAGGATCGCACATGTCCCACATCCACCATGAATGTGAACTGGAACGCCACATCATCGAACAGTTGGCCGATAACGGTTGGCTGATTGGTAAATCCAGTGGTTATGACGTCGCACGGGCGTTGTATCCGGAAGATGTGCTCGATTGGCTGAATGACACCCACGCACAGCAACTGGCTGCGCTGCGAAAAATGCACGGTGAGAGTACGCGCACCGTTTTGTTCGACCGATTGGGAGCGCAGCTCCAAAACAAACTGGGTGGCACGATAAATGTGTTGCGCCATGGCTTTACCGTTTCGGGTGCCGGCGTTCTGGTCATGAGCCAAGCCTTGCCTGAAGACGCCCGCAACGACACTGTCATTGCTCACTATGCCGCCAACCGTCTGCGGGTAGTGCCCCAACTGCGCTACTCACAGGACAAGACCGACGAGATCGACCTGGTGTTTTTTATCAACGGTTTGCCGGTCGCGACAGTCGAGCTTAAGACCGATTTCACTCAGTCAGTGGAGGCAGCCATGCAGCAGTACTGCCAGGACCGTCCACCAAAAAGCGTGAAGACAGGCCTGGCTGAACCGCTGCTGACGTTTCGTCGGGGAGCAGTGGTGCATTTCGCAATGAGCGACAGCGATATTCGCATGACCACCCGACTGGCCGGCGACTCGACGTTCTTCCTGCCATTCAACCGTGGCAATGACGGCGCGGCGGGTAACCCGGGCAACAAGGACGGTAGCTATCCGGTCAGCTACCTGTGGCAACAGGTACTGCAAAAAGACAACTGGCTGCGAATCTTCCACCGTTTTGTGCTGCTGGAGCGCAAGGAAGTGCAGGACGCCAAGGGCATTGCATCTTTCAAGGAAACGCTAATTTTTCCACGCTTCCACCAGTGGGAAAGTGTGACGGCGATGCTCAAAAAGGTAGAGCAAGAAGGCGCAGGCCAACCTTATCTGATCCAGCACAGCGCAGGCTCCGGTAAAACCAACACAATCGCCTGGACTGCCCACTCGCTGATCCGTATTCGCCGTCCGGATGGCGAACCTTACTTTCACAGCGTCCTGGTGATTACTGATCGTCAAGTGCTGGACAAACAACTACAAGACGCCATCAAGCAAATCGATCACCAGACAGGGTTGGTGCGGGCTATTGACCGTGAGGACAACAATCAGCCCAAAAGCGTGCAATTGGCAAACGCCATGCTCGAAGGCACTCCAATCATCATTTGCACATTGCAGACGTTTCCTCACGCACAGAAGGCGATTCTGGGCGAGAAATCTCTGCGTGATCGACGCTTCGCAATCATCATTGACGAAGCCCACAGCTCTACTGGCGGCACTACAGCGGACGATCTGCGTTATGTGCTGACGGGACAAAGTGAAGAAGAATGGGAGCAACTCAGCAAAGAGGAGCGCCTCTCTGTATGGCAGTCCTCGCGCCAGAGGCCCGGCAATGCCAGTTACTTCGCGTTTACTGCTACACCTAAACACTCGACTATGAGTCTGTTTGGCCGCCCACGGCATCCAGATAAACCAGTCAGCATCGATAACCCGCCCGTACCCTTCCACCTGTACACAATGCAGCAGGCGATTGAAGAGGGCTTCATTCTCGATGTACTGAAGAACTACAGCAGCTACAAAGTTGCCTTTAAAATCGGCTCGGCGTTCATGGACAGCCAAGATGAGCGAGTCGATGAGAAAAGCGCCAATCGGGCCTTGGCCAAATGGTTGTCACTCAACCCGGTCAACGTTGGTCAGAAAGTCGAACTGATCGTTGAACACTTCAAAAAGAACGTCAGCCATCTGCTCAATGGGCAAGCCAAGGCAATGATCGTGACGCCCTCTCGCGCTTCAGCGGTCAAGTATCAATTGGCCTTACAGGACTACTGCGAGCGCAATGGTTACACCAGCATCAAGTCGATGGTTGCGTTCTCTGGCGATGTGCCTAACCAAGAAGTCAAAGCCACAGGATTCAAGGAGGATCACGCTTTTAGCGAAACCAACCTCAACCCGGGGCTCAACGGACGTGACATGCGCAACGCCTTTGATACTCCGGATTACCGGGTGATGATTGTCGCCAACAAATTTCAGACCGGCTTCGACCAGCCAAAACTGGTCGCGATGTATCTGGACAAGAAAATCTCCGGTGTTGAAGCCGTACAGACACTGTCTCGTCTGAACCGCACTTACCCCGGCAAAGACAAGACTTTTGTCATCGATTTCGCCAACGAGTCAGAAGAAATCCTCAAGGCCTTCAAAACCTTCTACCGCAATGCGCAGGTAGCAGATATTCAAGACCCGAACATTGTCTACGACATCAAACAACGTCTCGATGAGATGCATATCTACGATAGTGCCGAAGTGACGGCGTTCGGCGATGCAATTGTTGACCGAAAAGTTACGCATCAGAAGCTGTATGCCCTGACTCAACCGGCAACTGATCGTTTTAACGGCAAGCTCAAGCTGCTCAATGACGGTATTGATCAATGGGAAAAAGCTTGGGAGATTGCCAATGAACAGGGCGATGAGCAGGACATGCAGAACGCTGATGTTCAGCGCGCCGAATTCGCAAAAAAACGCGACGAACTGATGATCTTTAGCGAAAGCCTAACTAAGTTTGTTCGTACCTACGAGTACGTGGCACAACTGGTGGAGTTTGCTGACCCGTCGCTGGAAGCCTTTGCCAGTTTCGCCCGATTGTTGCGTAAACGATTGAAAGGGATAGGTTCTGACCAGGTCGATCTCGCTGACCTGACACTCAGTCATTTCAAGATCAACCAAGGTAGCTCACTGGGTGGAGTGCTTCCAACGGGAGAGACTCCAAGCCTTTACAGCGTGACCGACAATGGTCTGCGGGACGCACGGGACCGAGAGAAGAAATACCTTTCCGAATTGATTGAAAAGCTCAATGAAGCGTTTGGAAAAAACATTACTGATACCGACAAAGTTGCCTTTGCTGTGCACGTGTCAGAGAAGCTCCGATCCGATACCGTTGTGATGGATCAAGTCCAGAACAACACTCGCGAACAAGTCATGAAGGCTGATCTTCCAAGAAAAGCCATTCAAGCCATTGCCGGCGCCATGAGTAGCCACCACAGCATGGCCACGCAACTGCTAAGCGACGAGGCGACCAGAGACGTTTTCATAACGGTACTCTATGAGCTGCTGAAAAAGGACGCGGGGGCAGATTTGATCGAACAGGCCAGGTAAGGGATCCTCAGTTCAATTCCATTCCGTCTCTAGGGCATCAAATACCGAAAACCCTGAATCGCAAGATTCAGGGTTTTTTTATGCCTGCGATTTGATGAGGGACTGATCCAGGCACTATCGAGCGCCGGAGGAAGCATCATTTCCCCGCTTCCTATCGCCACGCCTGGGGATTCCATGACCATCCGGACACCCATTCCACCAACATCCGGACACTGATTCCACGCTGATCCGGACACTCATTCCACGAGCATCCGGACACCGATTCCACGGCCATCCGGACACTTTCAGGCA
>NZ_VOBM01000059.1:0-27598 GCF_008370005.1 Pseudomonas sp. ANT_J28 | reverse complement strand
GGTGTTGCCGGACGGGGATCTGGAGAGGTTGGTGGGGTATTTGAAGCACATGGCTGGGCGAAAAGTTAAACCCTAGCCTTTTGTTGCCTGGACTGGCCTCTTCGCGAGCAAGCCCGCTCCCACATTTATTCATCATTTCAAGTGGCGGAAGCTTTGCACCGCCGATCCGAGGACCACGGCACCAGCCGCAATCGCCACCCAGAACCCGCTACGCGCTCCAAATGCATCCACCAGCCACCCGGAACTGGCCGCACCAATCGCCACACCAATGCTCAACCCGGTCACCAGCCAGGTCAGGCCTTCAGTGAGTTTGGCCGGCGGCACGATGCGCTCCACCAACGCCATCGCCACAATCAGGGTCGGCGCAAAGAACAACCCGGCGACGAACACCGCCAGCGCCAGCCCGAGAATGTTCGTCGCCAGCAGCAACGGCAACGTGGTCACCGCCGTCGCCACTCCACCGTAAAGAAACAGTCGCGGCAGTGGCAGTTTCGAGCGCAACGCCCCGAACGCCAACCCCGCCAGGCACGAGCCGACGGCATACACCGACAACACAATGCTCGCCGCCGCTGGCTGGCCCTGCTGCTGGGCGAACGCCACGCTGACCACATCCACCACGCCGACGATGGTGCCCATGGCGACCATCAACAGCATCAGTAACTGAATCTCGCTGGAGCGAATGATCGAGGCCTGATGATGGTCTTCATGAGGATGAATCGCCGGCTCGGTGTCACGTTGCAGCACAAACGCCGTCACCCCGATCGCCAGCATCAACAACGCCGCCAACGGCCCGGCCTCGGGGAATGCCACCACACACAATCCCACCGACAGTGGCGGCCCGACAATAAAACAGACCTCGTCCAACACCGACTCCAACGCATAAGCGGTTTGCAGTTCAGGTTGGCCGCGATACACCTCGGTCCAGCGCGCCCGCACCATCGCCGACATGCTCGGCATGCAACCGGCCAGCGCGGCAAACACAAACAACGTCCACTGCGGCGCCTGCAAGCGAGTGCAAAGCAACACCAGCAGCAACGCCCCGCCACCGATCAGCGCCGAGACTGGCAAGATCCGGCGCTGCCCGAAGCGGTCCACCAGCCGCGAAACCTGCGGCGCACAAAACGCCGTGGCCAGGGCAAACGTCGCCGCCACGGCGCCGGCCAGTCCATAGCCACCCTGCAATTGCGAGAGCATCGTGATCAGGCCGATGCCGGTCATGGAAATCGGCATGCGCGCGATCATCCCGGCCAGCACAAAAGCTCGAGCGCCCGGGGAGTTGAATAATTCGCGGTAGGGGTTTGCCATGGAGTCCTCTCATCCTTTGCGGATGCACGGTGCCATAAACCCGACTGGCAGTAAAAAGTACCCGGGCGCAAGCGTCTGCAATGCCTTGCGGCGCCATCGAAACTGAACTAGATTTTCTGTTCCCGAAAACTAGTCTGAAGTTCACTACGAAGTCTGGTCCGAAGTAATGTCCAGTAGCGAAGGCACGCAGGAGTCTTGCTATGGAAGAGTTACTGATTCTGGTCAGCCCGAAAGATCGCCAGACCGGCTTCGCCCCCAAGTTGCAGGTCCATCAACAAGGCCTGCGACACCGCGCATTTTCCATTTTCGTTTTCGATCGCAACGGGCATCTGCTGCTGCAACAACGCGCGCTTGGCAAATACCATTCGGCGGGGCTGTGGACCAATACCTGTTGTGGCCATCCTCGCTTGGGTGAGCGAACGCTCGCAGCGGCGCAACGGCGGTTGCGCGAAGAAATGGGCATCACCTGCAAATTGTTCAAGGTCTCGACACTGCTCTATCACGAGCCCGTCTCGAACCAACTTATCGAGCACGAATACGATCATGTATTTGCTGGCGTCTGCGATATCGATCCCATCGCCAACTCGGAAGAGGCCGAAAACTGGCGTTGGATGGATCTCTCGATAATTCCTGCCGCCATCAATGCGGCACCGCAGACGTTTACCGCATGGTTTCGCAAGATATTCGAACACTTCGGCCTGAACGGCATACGCCAATGGCATGAGCTCGCGCGGAGCGGCGCACCGCGCAGCCAGGCAGTCTCGAACTGGCAGGTACCGCCACTGCATTGCGTGGCTCCTTTGCGAATCAATGAAACACTCGCGTCAGAGGTCGATGACCGGCTCATGCACTGGATTGAAAAAACCGGCATTTTCGCTGGTCAACAGCAAAAAATTCGTGCATCGGGGTTCGGTCGGTTCGCCATGTTGTGCCACACGGACACCGACAATCCTGATCGCCTGCTTGTATCCGCTCAATGCATCGCCGCGTTATTCGCCGTGGACGACTACTACTGCGACGATGAACGTACCGGATCCATACCGGCACTGGTCGGTCCTCGCCTGTCCGTCGCGCTCGCCGCGCTGGAACCTGTGCATTTGACCGAGGATTATCGCCTGGAACTTGAAACTGCCCTGGAAAGCGACCCAGTGCTGGTAGGCCTGCGCGCGTACATGGCACGCGTCGCCGAGTTCGCCACGTTCACCCAGATCGCCAGGGTCCGTCATGAAATCATCGCCATGTTCGTTACCATGACCGCCGAAGCGGCCTGGCGCTTCAGTGGCGTCACACCTGCCCTCTGGGAATATCTGGCCCAGCGCCAGACCAATAGTTTTCTGCCCTGCATGTCGCTGATTGACGTCATCGGCGGCTATGAGCTTGCGGCCAATGTCTATTCCTCTCCCGCGGTGCGCCGCGTCACCACGTTGGCGGCCAGTGCGACAATCATCGCCAACGACCTGTATTCGGCGCCCAAGGAAAACCTTGCCCAAGTCGGTGACTTCAATCTGCCGTTGCTGCTCGCAAATGAGAGGCAATGCTCTATCGAACAAGCCATGAAGCTGAGCGCGACCATTCATGACGACGTCATGCGCCTGTATGAAGCCGCCGAAAAGGAGCTGCTCGTGGATGCTTCGCCCTTGCTCAAGCGTTTTCTGGCAGGCGTGAAAAGCTGGGTGGCAGGAAGTCTGGAGTGGCATCGCCACAGTGGCCGCTACCGGACCGAAGCTTGAATACATGACTGTCTGCCCTATGGGATAAGGCCTGTGGTCGCAGATGAAGATCTTTTCGTGGCAGGATCTGAACTCTCGCCACCGCGTGCCAGTCAGCTAGTTAAGCCCTCTATTCAAGGCTTTATCCTTCATGCAGATTTCTCTCGACCAACAAGTGGCACTGGTCACCGGTGCCAGTTCCGGCATCGGTGCCGGCGCGGCCAAGGCCCTGGCCGCCGCCGGTGCCGCCGTGGTGATCAACTACAATTCCCAGGCCGCCCCCGCCGAGGAGCTGGCCCGGACGATCAATGCTGAAGGCGGTCGGGCCATCGCCATTGGCGCCGACGTCTCCAAAGAAGCAGACGTCGAACGGTTATTCTCACAAACCCTCGAAGCCTTCGGTTTTCTGGACATTCTGGTCGCCAACTCAGGCATGCAGAAAGACGCATCGGCCGTGGACATGAGTCTCGACGACTGGAACCAGGTGATTGGCGTCAACCTCACCGGCCAGTTCCTCTGCGCCCGCGCCGCCCTGCGAATTTTCAACCGGCAAGGCATTCGCGATGGAGTCTCGCGGGCCGCGGGCAAGATCATCCACATGAGTTCGGTGCACCAGCGCATTCCCTGGGCCGGTCACGTCAATTACGCCGCGTCCAAGGGTGGCGTCGACATGTTGATGCAAACCCTGGCCCAGGAAGTCAGCCACCAACGCATCCGCATCAACGGCATCGCACCGGGGGCGATTCGTACGGCCATAAACCGAGCCGCCACCGAAGGCGACCAGGAACAGGAACTGCTCAAACTCATCCCCTACGGCCGAGTCGGCGATGTCGAGGACATCGCCAACGCGGTGGTCTTTCTGGCCTCCGATGCGTCCGACTACATCGTTGGCACTACCCTGTTCATCGACGGCGGCATGAGCCTTTATCCGGAGTTTCGCGGCAATGGCTGATCATCATCCCGAACGACAAAGCGCTATCGATGCCCATGGCATCATCGGCGACATGCGCAGCGCGGCACTGGTCAACGACAAGGGCAGCGTGGACTTTTTCTGCTGGCCGGAATTCGACAGCCCGTCGATTTTCTGTTCGCTGCTGGACACGCCAGAGGCCGGGATTTTCCAGCTGTCCCCGGATTTACCCGACGCTCGCCGCGAGCAGATTTACCTGCCCGACACCAATGTGCTGCAAACCCGTTGGCTCAGCGATCGCGCGGTCGTCGAAGTCACCGACCTGCTGCCCATTGGCGACAGCGAAGATGACACGCCGGTGCTGATGCGCCGGGTGCGTGTGGTCAGCGGACAGGCAACGTTTCACATGCGTTGCGCCGTGCGCCATGACTACGCTCGCGCCAAGACCCGCGCACGCATGGATGAAGAGGACGTGACTTTCGAGGCCGCCGATCAGCCTTCCCTGCGCCTGACTTCGGACCAGGTTTTACGTATCGACGGCCATGCGGCAGTCGCCGAATTCACCCTCGAACAGGACCAGAGCGCCGAGTTCATGCTGGGTGGTATCGACGATCCGCGATTCAAGGAAGGCGCCGCCGCGATCTGCCTGGAACGGACCCTGAAGTTCTGGCGTGACTGGATCGGCCAATCCAACTACCGCGGCCGCTGGCGGGAGATGGTCAATCGCTCGGCCTTGGCGTTGAAGCTGCTGACCTCCCGCAAGCATGGCGCAATCCTCGCCGCCGCGACCTTCGGCCTGCCGGAAACACCTGGCGGCGAGCGCAACTGGGACTACCGCTACACGTGGATCCGCGACGCCTCGTTCACCGTCTACGCGTTCATGCGCCTGGGCTTCGTTCAGGAAGCCAATGACTACATGCGCTGGCTGCGCGGGCGGGTCAGCGATTGCCACGGCAAACCGATGAAACTCAATATCCTCTATGCCATCGATGGCCGTCAGGAACTGCCGGAAACCGAACTCTCGCACCTCTCCGGTCATGGCGGCGCAACACCGGTACGGATCGGTAATCAGGCTTACGACCAGGTCCAGCTCGACATCTTTGGCGAATTGATGGACGCGGTGTACCTGGTCAACAAATATGGCGACGCCATCTCCCACGAAGGCTGGATACATACCGTGGAAGTGGTCGATCAGGTCTGCGAAACCTGGGAACAAGAGGACGTCGGTATATGGGAAATGCGCGGCGAACAGCATCACTTCCTGCACTCGCGGCTGATGTGCTGGGTCGCGCTGGACCGGGCCATTCGCCTCGCCTCAAAACGCTCGCTGCCCGCCCCGTTCGCCCGCTGGGACCAGACCCGACAGGCGATCTACGCGGACATCTGGGAAAACTTCTGGAACGAAGAACGCGGGCATTTCGTTCAGTACAAGGGCGGTACCGCGCTCGATGGCTCGATGCTGCTGATGCCGCTGGTGCGCTTCGTCAGCGCCAAAGACCCGCGCTGGCTCGCGACCCTCGACGCCATCGAAAAGAATCTGGTGCGCGATGGAATGGTTTACCGCTATCGCAATGACGACGCCCGAATCGACGGCCTCGACGGCACCGAAGGCGCCTTCGCCGCATGCTCATTCTGGTACGTCGAATGCCTGGCCCGCGCCGGCCGGCTGGAAAAGGCTCATCTGGAATTTGAACAGCTGCTGAGGTACGCCAACACGCTGGGGTTGTACGCCGAAGAGTTCGACAGCCATGCGCGGCATCTGGGCAATACGCCGCAAGCGCTGACGCATTTGGCATTGATCAGTGCGGCCAGTTTCCTGGATCGGAAGTTGAGTCGGGAAAAAAATGTCTGGCAGCCTTGAGACCGCCCTCGCCACAGGTTTATGAAGTCCGAAGTCCTGCATTTGTTAAACAAACCCCGCGTTCACTACCGAAAAATTCTTTGTTGCCAGCCGTAACTTCCCCACCTACCATCGACCGTCAACGGGTACAGCGGAGCTGTCCAACAAAACCCGAATTCAAGGAACCAGAATGACCCAGCGCATCCACCGCAGCATCGACACCCCACTCCGGTCAGGTCTGAACCGGGATGAATTGTGGGAAGGCCAGGACAAGGGCCTGATCAAATGCTGGGAGATCGGCCGCCAACGCGCCGCCCGTTTCCCCGAACTCGCCCAACGCAGCCTTGCCGGCGAACTTCCGGTGCTGGGCTGGAAAGGTGGCGTCAGCCGCAGCCTGAAGAAACTCGAAAAATACGGATCCCTCAAGTACCTCGCTCAGTGGCAAGGGTTGCGCGGGGAAGATCTGGATGTTGATTTGGGTGAAGAACGGGCGTTGACCTGTTCGCGGACCAACATGGTGGTGACGTTTACGCCGGATCGGTCGAAGTACTTCAATCAAGTGGCGGAAGTCGAAGCCTAGAAAACAGGCAAAAACAACCCTTTCTGGAGTGTCGAATGAACAATGAAGCGCTGATCCACTTCATCCAAACTCCAGGCTTGTCGCTCGCCTACGAAGAACACGGCCCCACCACCGGCGACTCGATCATCCTCCTTCACGGCTTCCCCTACTCCCCCCGCGCTTACGACGAAATCGCCCCAGTCCTCGCCGCCAAGGGCTACCGCGTCATCGTCCCGTACCTGCGCGGTTACGGCCCGACCCGGTTCAACCATCCCGACACCCTGCGTTCCGGACAACAAGCCGCCCTCGCTCAGGATTTGCTGGATCTGATGGATGCATTGGCCATTCAACAAGCCGCCCTGTGCGGCTACGACTGGGGCGGTCGGGCGGCGTGCATCGTGGCGGCGCTATGGCCCGAGCGGGTTCGTTGCCTGGTGACCGGCGACGGCTACAACCTTCAGGACATTCCCCATTCCACCGAACCGTTGGACCCGGAAACCGAGCACCGTCTCTGGTATCAGTACTACTTCCACACGCCACGCGGCGTCGAAGGCCTGACGAAAAATCGCCGGGCCTTGTGCGAATTGCTCTGGAAGCTGTGGTCACCGACCTGGGCCAAAGGCCCTGAGTTGTATCCGTCAAGCGCACCGGCCTTCGATAATCCGGATTTCGTCGAGGTGGTGATTCACTCCTACCGCCACCGGTTCATGTACGCGCCCGGCGACCCGGCGCTGGAGTGGATCGAAGAAGCGCTGACCCAGCAGCCACCGATCAGCGTACCGACGATTTCCCTGTGCGGGGCTGACGATGGCGTCGGACCGGCATCGGAGGTAGACGAAGACATCGCCCATTTCACCGGGTGTTATGAGCGGCGAGTGTTGGCGGGCGTCGGGCATAACATTCCCGAAGAAGCACCCGAGGCAACGGTCAGAGCGTTACTGGATCTGCTGGAGGGCTGACGCTGAAACGCTCGCGATAGGCCTGCGGGGTCACGCCCATGGCCCGCAGAAAACTGCGTCGAAGCGTCTCTTCGCTGCCAAAACCGCATTGCACCGCCACCCGTTTGATCGGCACGCCGGTATCGCTGAGCAACCGTCTGGCGGTCTCGACCCTAATCAGTTCGATGGCCCGAGCGGGTGTCTGGCCGGTGTCGGCGCGGTAGTGGCGGACGAAGCTGCGTTCGCTCATGCCGGCCTGCAAGGCCAGGGTCGGGATGCCCAAATCCTTGGTGAGGTTTTCACTGATCCAGGCATGAAGTTCATCGAAACGACTGCCTTCCTTTTGCAAAGAGAGGGTCACGCTGAACTGTGACTGCCCGCCAGGACGTTTCAGGAACACCACCAGTTGCCGGGCGACTTCCAGGGCCATCGTGCGGCCGAGATCTTCTTCGACCATGGCCAGCGCCAGATCGATACCGGCGGTGACCCCGGCCGAGGTCCAGACCGGGCCGTCATTGATGAAAATCGGATTGGGCTCAACCTGCAGCCGCGGATGCTGCTGCGCCAACTGCTCGCAACGAGTCCAGTGAGTGACCACCCGCCGGCCATCGAGCCAGCCGCTGGCCGCCAGCAAAAATGCCCCGGTGCACACCGACGATACCCGTCGACACCCCGTCGCGTGTTCACGTACCCACGCCACCAGCGGTTCGTCTTGCGCCGCGTCGTAAACGCCCCAGCCACCGGCAATGATCAAGGTGTCACTACCCTCTTCGGGCAACGGCTCGGCCAACAGCGCCAGCCCCGCCGACGACATCACCGCCCCGCCGCCGCTGGCAATCACCGACGGCGCATAAGGTGGCGGAAAACCTTGCTGGCGGGAAATATCGTTGGCCGAGGCGAACACCTGCAATGGCCCGGTGACGTCGAGCAGTTGCACATTGGCAAAGGCGAGCACGTGAATGGTTTTCGGCATGATTGGCGTAATTCGTGGGGTTATTGGCGTATACGCCAAATCCTACGAGCCTAAAGTGAAGTCGTCCACCCACTTCATGAGAAAAATGCCATGACGTTGCAGATCGGTTTTCTGTTGTTTCCACAGGTTCAGCAATTGGACCTCACCGGCCCTTATGACGTGCTGGCCTCGCTGCCGGGCGTGAAGGTGCATTTGATCTGGAAGGATCTGGTGCCGGTCACCGCGAGCACGGGCCTGGTGCTGAAACCGACCACCACGTTCGACGATTGCCCGCCGCTGGATGTGATCTGCATTCCCGGCGGCAGCGGCGTGGGGCCGTTGATGGAGGATGAAGAGACGCTGGCCTTCATCAAGGGGCAGGCTGCCAACGCGCGTTACGTCACGTCGGTGTGTACCGGCGCGCTGGTGCTCGGTGCGGCGGGTCTGCTGAAAGGTAAACGCGCCACCACTCACTGGGCTTATCACGAATTGCTGGTGCCTTTGGGGGCGATCCCGGTGAAGGATCGGGTGGTGCGCGACGGCAATCTTCTAACCGGTGGCGGGATCACGGCGGGCATCGATTTTGCCCTGACCCTGGCCGCGGAGCTGTTCGATAAGGACACGGCAGAGTTGGTGCAGTTGCAGCTCGAATACGCCCCGGCGCCGCCGTTTGCGTCGGGCAGTCCTGAGACGGCTCCGGTGAGTGTGCTGGAGGAGGCCCGCAAACGTGCCGCCGGATCATTGAAACTGCGCTCGGAAATCACTGAACGTGTAGCGGCGAAACTCGATCAGTTGTCAGCACGCTGATCCATCCCGACCGGCAGCCAGTCTCTGGCTGCCGGTCCCCTTGGCCAAAATGAGATGCCGAGGCTTTTCCATCGCCCATAAAAAAACCCGCCTAAGCGGGTTTCTCAAGACCATTTCGACATCCTGTCGGCAGCCATCCTGGCCAATGGTCGATCATCCGTGATCCTGAGCGCTTCCTGCGACTCAGTTGATGGATCCAGATTAAACACATCGGTGACGCATCAAAAGACGACATACCCGTTAGCGGGTGTAAGCCTTTGACCATTCGACCCTTGAAGCAGATTTCAACAGACCAAAAAAAACCCGCCGAAGCGGGTTTTTCCCAAGACCATTACGACTCCCTGTCGGCAGCGATTCCTTGCTTATGGTCGATCATCCGTGATCCCGAGCACTTCCTGTGCTTCGGTTGATGAAGCTAGATTACGCTTCGGATCCAATGTGCAATAGACGACATAGCTACCATCGCGTGTAGGACATTCGCTATAGCCGCCCTTCCGAAAACCCTTAGACAGCTCAGGTATCGAGCAGTGAAGCCCTCACTCTTCCTGACGCTCGCGCGCCTTGGCACTGACTTTGAGAAACTCTTCGATGTTGTTCATCTGTTCATCCCAACCGCGGCTGTCCATGCGGAACGCCTTGAGCCGGCGCGTCTGAGGGATGTGATCGAAACCGGACTCGGTGACCTTGAGTAACGTGCCTTCAACCATGTCTTCGAGCTCGAACTTCACCAGCGTGGTGGGTTCCTGGGAGTAATCGAGCTCAGGCTCCACGGCATACGGGTGCCAGCGAAACGAAAACACCCGTTCCGGCTCGACCCGCTCCACCAGTACGTTCCACAGCAAGTGTTCATAACCCGGGTACGTAATCTGCCCCTGAGTCCATTCACCGGCGACAAAACGCTTGCCCTCCAGCGCCACGCCAAACCACTGTCCAAAGGCTTCGGCATTGGCCAGCACACGCCAGACCTGCGAGCGCGGCGTTTTGAGCAGGATCTTCCTTTCGATGCGATCTGATGCTGGGTTCATAAGTCACCTCCTGTATTGAACAGTAGGCCTGTAAGACCACAAGACCAACCCTAAAGTTGTATCAATCGGGTATCGCAATCAACCCTACCTGAAACATTCGGCTGCACTTCCAAGTGTAATGCCTGGTTTGAAGACAAAAATCCAGCTCTCCGAAAAGCCCGCCAGGCTTCATTTATTGGTTGACCACCCGCTTCGCTACACTGCACCTCAACTTTCCACGTCACAGCGAGAATCCCCATGCACCCACGCTTTCTTCTGGCACTGACGCCTCTACTGTTCACCACCGCCGCTTATGCTGTGGACTGCGACAACGCCGCCGATCAGGCGACGATGAATCAGTGCGCGGCGCAGCAGCACAAGACGGCGGACAAGGAGTTGAATGCGCTTTACCAGCAGATCAACGAGCGCTTGAAGAGCAACCCCGAAAGCAAAAAGCTGCTGATCGGGGCGCAGCGTTCGTGGATTGCGTTTCGGGATGCCGAGTGCAAGTTCTCGAGCGCCGGGGTGGAAGGCGGGAGTGTGTATCCGCTGATCTACAGCAACTGTGTGACTGAATTGACCAAGGCGCGGGTTGATACTTTCAAGAATTATCTGAAGTGTCAGGAGGGGGATTTGAGTTGCCCCGTTCCTGGGGCGTAGTACTCGGGCATTCTCAGGGGCCTCTTCGCGAGCAAGCCCGCTCCCACATTAGATTTTCGGTGAACACATATTTTGTGTACGCCCGAGAACAAATGTGGAAGCGGGCTTGCTCGCGAAAGCGTCCGCACAGGCGAAGCGATTACCGGACGAAAACCTGCGCCGTGGTGATCGCCATATCCCCACCCGGCAACTTGATGCTGCCAATCTGCTTCATGCTCTCGGGATCAAAGATCGCCACATCATTAAACGTCCCCGCCAGATAGATCTTGCTGCCGTCCTTGTTGAACGAAATGCAGTAGTAGGAATGATCCAGCGTCGCCGCCTGGAGCATTTTCTTTTCCTTGATGTCGTACTTCGCCAAACGGTTGAGCACGCCGAACATCAGGTTCGGATCCTTCGGTGAGCGCATGCCGCTGAAGTAGATTTCCGTCAGCGGGCCGAAGTCGGTGGTTTCGGTCTTGCCGGTTTTCAGGTCGATGCTGAACAGCCCGTAGAGGTACTCGTCGGTCAACGGGTCCTGCTTCTTGTCCTTGAATTTCGCCGCGGTGTAGAGCAGCGAGAAGTCATGGCGATAGGTCTGCTGGTTCCACACGTAGAGCACGTCCGGTGCGCTGTAGCCCGGGCGTTTCCAATGACGGCTGGGGATCAGCACGTCGAACTTGCCGGTTTTCACATCGACCTTGTAGACGTCCGCCCCCGCCACATACAGCGTGCCGTCGTCCCCGCTCTGCATGATCGTCAATTGCCGTGGCGCCGGGAAACTGCGCACGGGTTTGGCGTCCATGCCGGCGTCGGTGGCGTACACATCGAGCCGCGGTTGCTGCACTTCGTAGCGGTCGTTGAGCATCAACGTCGGGTTGGCAATGGTGAACAATTCCTTGCCGTCGTGGCTGAGGGTGAAGGCGAACATGGACCTCGCTTTCTCCCCCAGTTTCTGGGTGATGCTGGCGTGGAACACCTGTTTGCAGCTGTCGAGTTCAACGCCGTAGATATCTGCGTAGTGATTGTTCAGCACGTAAGCGGTCTTGCGGTCCGGCGACAACTGAACGGTGCCGGGACCGAAGGCATCCGGCATCTTGCAGGTCTTGAACAAGGTGTCGGTAGCCAGGTCGATGACGTGCAGGTTGTTCGGGTAATTGGTGGTCAACATGTACTCGTGACCATCTTGTAGTGCGGTGTTTTCATCGGCCAGAACGTTGAGCGAACAAGCACTCAGGACGGCGAACGCGGCCAGGCCGCAGGCTTTGATGCTAGGCATGCTGGAATCCTTTTATCTGACCGATTACTTGTCTTTTGGAAAGACAGTCCCGAGGTTGCGCCAGTTTTCGTTGGACGCCTGGGCATCCTTGTTCCAGTCCGGGTAGGTGCTCATCATGTCGGGCACCTGGGCCGGCCACCAGCAAGGGTCGGAACAACCGTAAAGGTCGGCTTCCATCGGCTGGCACAGCGACGACACACCGCCAAATGCATCGATTTCCCAACCCGGGTCGGTGGTCGAGGCGCAGCCGGCGACGGAACTCATCGCCACCACTTCTTCGATGCGGTTTTCGGCCGCGGCCTCATCCAGTTTCAGCGCTTTATTATTGATTGCCTTGAGATGTTTCATATCAGTGAGCCTTGCGCGGAGTGATGTAGCTGCTGATAAACGCAGGGTTGTGGGCCATGATCCGGGTGTAGACCTCGATGCCGAAGTCGACCCAGTCACGCATCAGTTCGCAGTAGTGATAGGTCGGGTGGGTCGGGTCACCGTAACGGGCGTAGCTCTCGTGGTAGCAGCCACCGGAGCAGAGATTGCGGATCTGACAGTCCTCGCAACCGGTGTTGGTACGGTCGAGGCGCTGGGACAGGAAGTCGTTCAACTCCACCTGCTTCACACCGCTGTGGACGTTGCCGAAGGTCGGCAGCGACGAACCGGTAAAGCGGTGGCACAGGTTCAGTTCGCCCTTGTGATCCACCGCCAGCATCTTCAGACCCGCGCCGCAAGGCAGGGCTTTTTTGTGGCCTTCGTGGATGTCGGTGATCAACTGGTGCAGGTTGGAGAAGCCGATGTTGCGGTGCTCCAGCGCCGCTTCCAGATACCGCCGACCAAGCCTCTTCATGCTAGCGAAGACTTCGATCAGTTCGTCGCTAGACAGGTTGAAGGTGCTGATATCGCCGGAGGTCACCGGGGCAAACCCGACTTCGGCAAAACCCAGTTCGTTGAACAGGTGATCCCAAATGGTTTCGACGTCGGTGACGCCGGTGGTCAGGGTCACGCGGGCACCGACCGGACGACTGTTGTAGCGTGACAGCAGCATTTCAGCCTTGCGCCGCACCACGTCGTAAGTACCCTGCCCGCCCACGGTGATGCGGTTGCGGTCGTGCACGGTTTTCGGTCCGTCGATACTGACTGACAGGCCAAAACGGTGGGCATTGAGGTAGTCCACGGTCTCTTCGGTGAGCAGCGTCGCGTTGGTGGTCATGACGAACTCGACGAACTTTCCCGCCTCACGGAAACGCTTCTCGCAATAATCGACCATGTATTCGATCAGCTTGCGATTGCTCAGCGGCTCACCACCGAAAAACACCACGGTGAAACGCTCTTCGTCAGGGGATTCACGCAACAGCATTTCCACCGACGCGACCGCCGTTTCGACGTCCATTTTCTTGCCGGCCGACGGCTTGTCGAGGTCTTCCTTGTAGCAATAGGTGCAACTCAAATTGCAGCCGGTGTTGACGTTCAGCACCACGGTATTGATCGCTGTGCGCTCGACCCGTTTAGTGCCAATGTCGGGGGTCAGCGGCGAACCGTCGCTGACCAGTTCCAGGGCCATCAACTCACGCAAGGTCTCGGTAATTTCCTCGCCGTTGAAACGCGAAGCCAACCGCTGGATCAGGTCTTCCGACGAGCAGCCGGGGCCGCGCAACGTATCGATGATGGTGCCCGTCAGTTCATCGCTGGCGAACAGCGAACTGCTGGGGATATGGAACAGCATGCGATCGGCATCGACGTGCACTTCGTGCAGGTTCCGCTCAACCAGATTCAAAATAGCGCCCATTGCAACCTCCTGTGCAAACCCCGTTCTACGGGGCTCACGGTCATTCCAAAAAAATGTCTGAAGCCGTTGAAGTCAGCCAGCTCACGTTTTCAAAATCATGGAATGGGTGGATTGTTCCAGCGTTGCACGGTGACGATCATGTGGCCTTCGCCGGTCAGGGATTTCCCTGCGTCGTCGACGGCGGCGATCACCTTGAGGTTGCCGGCATTGTTGGTGGACATTTTGCGTTGCGGGTTCGGCCCGGCATCGCCCGGTGTGAACACGCCGCTGTCAGCCTGCATGGTGCCGGCGAACTTGACGTCCTCGTCTTCCTTGGCGCGGTCATCGAAGGCTTCGACCGACCACTGCGCCGGGAATACGCCGATGCGATACGGCTTACCGTCGGTGCCCTTGCCCCAGGCTTCGGCATCAAAACGGCCCTGGACTTTCGGCGTCGAACCACCGCCCTCGCCAATCCGCGCCACCGAGAACTCGGGTACGACTTTGACTTCAGCGATTTTGCTGTAGACCGACAGGGTCGGGCCTTTCAGCGTGCCGACGGTGACGTTGCGCAGACCCGGTTGGGCATTGGCGGCGGCCTTAAGTTTGACCCGTATGCGCTCAGGACTTTGCTCCAGTACTTCGACCACTTCCACGCCTTTGCCGAAGTTCGGCTTGCCGGTGAGACCGCTGCCGACAAGGGTCACTTCAGTTTCAGCGCCGGCCTTGAGATGACCCGGCTGCACCGCCAGCAAACGACTACTGCCCTGCTTGGCGGCGACGAAGTCCAGGCCCCTCTCATCATGCTCGGTCTCGAACATCCGGCCCTGCATCGCGTTGCCTTGGGCGGCGAACACCTGGCGCATGGTCACGCCGTCGATGGTCACATTGCCGCGCCATTCGTAGCCGGTGTAGAGAATCGCGCTGCCGTCGCCGTTGAACGGGCTGCCATCGGCGTATTGGCCTTTGACGCTGACCTTGAACGTGTCGCTGCCATCAGCCGTGACGCTCATCACGCCGGCCAATTCACCCTTGCCTGGCAATCGGCCGCTGAAACTCCAGTCGCCCACCAGTGCTTCGGCTTTCGGCGCGGTGCTCAGCCATTTTTTCCAGGCCGGGTTGTCCAGCGGATAACGCTTGGCCAACAGCGGCACCATCTCTTTACGGGCCAGATCGAACCAGTCGCGGTCGCGAGACAGCGCCTGGTACTCCAGCGACGGCCACTGGCCGAGGTGGAAGTTCACCAGACGCTCCCATTCCTGGGCCGGACGCCGTTGCAGGGCGACCCGCGCACCGGAGTGGCAGCGGCCGCACATCTGGCTGGTCTGGTCGTCGAATTTCTCGACGGTATTGAGTCGACGCTCCAGCGCATAACGTACGCCGTCGGTCTCGCTTGGGGCCAGGCCTTGAGTGTCGGCCAGGTATTTGACCAGGGTTCGGCGGTCGTCATCGCTGATCTGCAAACCGTGCATGGTTTGCATGCGGGCGATGCTCATTAGCCAGCCTTCAGGGGTTTTGCGCTGGTGGCTGATGCGGCTCAGGGCGTTATCGGCTTCGGGGGTATGACAGCCCTGACAGGTTTCCTTGAGGATGGTCTGAGCGTCGCGGGCTGCCAGACTGTAAGGCGAATGCAGCGCCACACACGCGGCCACGGCCAGCAGACTGGCACTCAGGCCTGATCGGAGTTTTCTCTTCATCAACGTCGAACCTCACGGTGCTTTCTTATTTTTGTGGCTTATCGTTTTTATGGTTTCTGCCGTCGGCGGCGCACCGCTGACGGAGGCAAGAGAAACGTCTGCGATGAGCAATACACGGAGCGTGCCAGCTTGCCGATTACCTTTTTAATCAATGAGTTGCGCGACAATGACTGCTTTGCGCCAACGCTGAACGAGATCGCCTGCGTCTAATATCGCGACACGTGTTGCAGTCTGAGACAGCATAGATGGCCAGACCGGAACAGTTCATCGGCCGACGAGGATTCGATCAACAACATCAAGGATGCCATCGGCTTTGGCGTGGCCGGGGCCATGCTGTTGGGGCCCATCGGCGTAATCGCCGGGTTCATGCTGGCCGGAAAGGAAACCGAAGTGACGTTTCTGGCGACGCTCAAGGACGACAGAAAGCTGTTGGCTGCCGTGGATGGCAACACGTTCGAAGAAATTTCCCGTAAGTTTTCAGCCTGAATAATCGGCATGGGCCGCACCGCTTTCCCACGGTGCGGCGTGACGCCGGTTCAGATGTCATAGGTGGGGTGAACGCTTTTGTGTACGTCGATCTCGTGCTGCATGTCCGCCACCAGCGACGCGATCGCATGGGGACTGTCCAGTGTCCACAGGGGAACGTGGGTGGCCACTATATCCACTTTGCCGGTCATGCAGTCGCAGACCCGAATCGTCAGGGACTGGTCCGCCGCCATGGTGCAGGTGCACACGGAGGGCAGAAAACTGTGTTCAATGATGTTTTGAATTTCCAGGGTTGAAAGGAACATCGTTACCTCCCTCACGCCAGATGTATTGCCGGATGAACGGTCCGTCATTTCACCCACCGAGCCTGAAAATTCTAGTCCTCAATGACGGGTACCTCAAGATCGCAACCCGGTTGCTCGTCGTCTCATAGCTGTCGCAATTTGCAACAACCTCACAGCATTCGCGATTCCCTTGAGTGCCCCAAACCCCCGCCGACCAAGGGCTGTCTTGCCTTTCAGGGTACTTGGCACAGCCATTGCGAAGCCTCCGTTCTCACGAACAACAAGAGGTCTCGCCATGCCCCTCCCTTATCTGCTTCCCGCCACCTCAGCCTTCATCCAACGCGCCCCGCGCATGCTCGTCGGCGGCGACTGGGTCGAGGCCGCCGACGGCCAGACCATGCCCCTGCACAACCCGGCCACCGGCGAAGTGCTGTGCGTAGTGCCACGGGCCACGCCTGAGGATGTCGACCGCGCCGTGCTCGCCGCCCGTCAGGCCTTCGATGATTCCGCCTGGACCCGCACCCGACCTCGGGAGCGGCAGAACCTGCTGTGGAAACTCGCCGACCTGATGGAACGCGACGCCGAACTGCTGGCGCAACTGGAATGCCTGAACAACGGCAAAAGTGCGGCGGTGGCCCAGGTGATGGACGTGCAACTGTCCATCGACTTCCTGCGCTACATGGCCGGTTGGGCGACCAAGATCGAAGGTTCCAGCGTT
The DNA here is from genome assembly GCF_008370005.1 of Pseudomonas sp. ANT_J28. NCBI lineage: Bacteria > Pseudomonadati > Pseudomonadota > Gammaproteobacteria > Pseudomonadales > Pseudomonadaceae > Pseudomonas > Pseudomonas sp. ANT_J28. The sequence continues at coordinate 10,712 of NZ_VOBM01000059.1, read as the reverse complement.
GAAGTGTCGTTGCCGTTGATGCCCAACGATCAATTCCACAGTTTCATCCGCCGCGAAGCAGTGGGCGTGGTCGGCGCCATCGTCGCCTGGAACTTCCCGCTGCTGCTGGCCTGCTGGAAACTCGGACCGGCCCTGGCCACCGGTTGCACCGTGGTGCTCAAACCCGCCGATGAAACCCCGCTGACCGCGCTGAAACTCGCCGAACTGGTGCTGGAAGCCGGTTACCCCGAAGGCGTATTCAACGTGGTCACGGGCACCGGCATCACCGCAGGTTCCGCCCTGACCCACAATCCGCTGGTGGACAAGCTGACCTTCACCGGCTCCACCGCCGTGGGCAAGCAGATCGGCAAGATCGCCATGGACTCCATGACCCGGGTGACCCTGGAACTGGGCGGCAAATCGCCGACCATCGTCATGGCCGACGCCGACCTGAAGACCGCCGCAGCCGGTGCCGCCAGCGCGATTTTCTTTAATCAGGGCCAGGTGTGCTGTGCAGGTTCCAGGCTGTATGTGCAGCGTAAGCATTTCGACAATGTGGTGGCGGACATCGCCGACATCGCCAATGCCATGAAGCTCGGTAACGGCCTGGACCCAAGTGTCGAGATGGGGCCGCTGATCTCGGCGCGCCAGCAGGAACGGGTTTACGGGTACATCGAAAAGGGACGGGAAAGTGGTGCGACGATCGCCTGCGGTGGTGAGCAGTTTGGGCCAGGCTTTTTCGTCAAACCGACGGTGATCGTCGATGTCGATCAGAAACACTCATTGGTGCAGGAAGAGATCTTCGGCCCGGTGCTGGTGGCGATTCCGTTCGATGATGAAGCCGATGCGTTGCGCATGGCCAATGACAGTCCGTATGGGCTTGGGGCCAGTATCTGGTCGAACGATTTGGCGGCGGTGCACCGGATGATTCCGCGGATCAAGTCGGGTTCGGTGTGGGTCAATTGCCACAGCGCACTGGACCCGGCGTTGCCGTTTGGTGGGTACAAGATGTCGGGGGTTGGGCGGGAGATGGGGTATGCGGCGATTGAGCATTACACCGAGTTGAAGTCGGTGTTGATCAAGCTCTGATCTGCGGCGCCCACACGGGCGCCATCGCGAGCAAGCTCGCACACAGTAGTTCTGTGGTGTGAACACTATCTATGTCACACCAACAATTCCCTGTGGGAGCGAGCTTGCTCGCGATAGGGCCAGCCCGGACAACATGAATTTCAGGGTTTGAACCCCTGAGCCAACAACCAACTGCGAACCACCCTTCCCTGCTCCACCGTCAACCCCGCCAAAACCTGATCCGCAGGCTCACTGCCCAACCGCCGCACCAACGGCGCCAACTCAACCCCTTGCACATGCCAGATCCCCATCGGCTGATCCGCCGTGATCACCACCTCAGCCTCATCCACAAATCCATCGCGCAGCACTGGCGCGCGCTCGATTCTCAGCGAGGAAAAATCCGCCTCGGCATGCACCACTTCAGCATCCGGCCACTGCCGCCGCGCAAGCCAGAATGGCTGCTGCAACCAACGCTGCTCATCAGCATAAAAATCCCGCCCGATCCGCGCAAAACGCAAAAACAACTGCCCCACTCGTTGCTGATGAAAGCGCTGAGCCAGCGCCGCTCGCTCGGGTTTACGCAACAACGTGTTGATCACGGTCGGCGCCTGTAACGCCGAGGACAATGACTGAAAAATCCCGTTGCCCGACAGCGGATCCACCGCCATCGCCGCATCCCCTACCCGAATCCAGTTATCGCCACACACCTGAGGGCACAAAATCGCCGTGCTGCTGCGCGCATGCAGCTGTAGATCGATCTCAGGCTCGACACTGAAAAACGCCCGCGCCAACGCCGAGCCTTGGCGCCGTTGACGACAGTAATCGAGCAACATCGCCTTGCCCGGCAATTCAGCACTGGCCACGTTCACCGTCCATTGCCAGTAACACTGACCGTCGGCCCGCCGGGCCATCCAGGCCCAGCCGTCCTCAAGGCTTTCCACCGCGCTGGCGGTGCTGCCCGACGTGCCTTGCCAGCGATTGAGCAGGCTGACCGTCTCCGGCCCGCGCAGGCCTTTGCCGAGCGCCGGTGCCTGACGACCCCGCGCCTCAACCAGAAAATCCGCCAGCAGCGCCTCGCGCCCTTCGACCTCGATCCGATGCCCCGAAACCAATGACTGCACCGTCAGCACACGGCCTTCGATCAGCTCAACGCCAGCCAGGCGCAGATCCTCGCGCAAGCCTCGATCAAAGCTCGGACGATCCAGTAAAAATTCGATGTTCTGCGCATGCTGCTGACCGTTCCATGACACCTGCCGTTGAGACGGCAGCGCCGCATCCGCCAGTGCCTGATGAAGCCCCGCGCCACGCAAGGCCTCCAGCACCCGAATGGAAACGCCTTCCAGCGCCGCAAACCGCCGCCATTCGCTGATCAGCGTCACCGGGTAACCGAGCCTGCGAAGCCCCAACGCGACCGCCGCACCGGCCGGCCCGGCGCCCAGAATCACAATCGCCTTCATGGTCCGAAGCGCCGTTCAGGGCCGCGATATCGGGCATTCTCCCGCAGCCACTCGATGACCTGTTCGTTGCCCGCCTCGGGATGTGCAACCAAAAAACCCGCAATGTGCCCGCTCAACGCCGCACAACCCAGACTGGCGCCGGACTGCCCCGGATAAGTTCCATGCACACACGCGGCGAAATCCGCTTGAGCGCTGTTGAGCCACGACCATTCCTGTTCGGCACAACGCGCATCGCCGGTGACTCGCAGCACCTGTGGATAATTCGCCGGAAATACACCCTCGCCCTGCGCCGGGCTGGATGCACAGAGCAACACGCCCCGCGCCACCGCGGCAGCACAGGCTTCACGCAACAGGCTGCGATCCTGACGCAAACCGAGGCTCAAATTGATCAGCCGGACGTCCTGCGTCACCAGCCAATCAATCGCCGTGGCAATCTGCAAGGCGCTGGTGACCCCACGCTGGTCGAACACCTGAGCCACACAAAATACCGCTGACGGCGCCCGTCGACCGATGGCCTCGATCACCGCACTGCCGTGGCCCAGCGGATCGTCGCGCAAGTCGCTTTCGGCCAATCCATCCGCCAGCAACGAGAAGCGCCGTCCGGCGACCACTTGCACCCGCTGCGCCGCCGAGTGACCGCTGTCCACCACGCCAATCCGAAGCTCAGGCTTCATGCAGCACCGTTTTTGAAGTAAGCACGCCATCGAGCAATTCAAAGCGCAAATCGGCATCGGCCAAGGTAGAAGGACGGTGGCTGATGAGGATCCGCGTACGCCCGGCAAACAGTCGGTCGATGGCTTCGATGACTTCGCGCTCGGTGGCTTCATCCACCGCCGAAGTCGCTTCGTCCAGCACCAGAATCAATGGGTCCTGCAACAGCGCCCGGGCGATGGCGATGCGCTGTTTCTGCCCGCCGGACAACTGCTGACCACGCTCGCCCAACGGACTGTCGAGGCCTTCGGGCAAAGACTCGATCAGGCTGTCGAGTTGCGCCAGCCGCGCCACTTGGGCAATCGCTTCACGGCTGGCGTCGGGCACCGCGTAGGCGAGGTTGTCGGCGAGGCTGCCGCGAAACAGCACGATGTCCTGACTGACCACGGCAATCCGTCGACGCAACTGGAACAGGTCCAGTTCGCGCAGATCGACCTCTCCCAGCAACACGCGGCCGGACTGCGGGTCGTGGTGCCGTTGCAGCAAGTCGATCAGGGTCGATTTGCCAACCCCGGAGCCGCCGCTCAGGGCGACTTTCAAACCATAGGGAATTCGCGCTTCGATGCCGCGCAGGGTAGTCGGGCGACCGGGGTGACTGAAGTGCACATCGTCGAAACGCAGTTCGCCAGAGGTCGGCATCGGCTGCGGCGTGACCGGTGTGAGAACGGTTGGTTCTTCGCCGCGCAACTCCATCACACGCCCGAGGCTGACGGTCATTCGCTGAATCGCGACATAGAGACCCAGCAGACTCTGCACCGGTCCGACGGCCATGCCCAGATAGGTGGAAAACGCGATCAGCGCACCCAGTTGCCAGGTCCCCTGCACCACCCAATATCCGCCGATCAGGAACGCGCTGGCACGAGACAGAGACGTCAGTGTGCCCGGCACCGCCTGGGTGAAAAACTCGGTGACTTGCAGGCGCAGCAACTGGCTCATGTAGCCTTGGCCCAGCGTCTCCAGGCGCCGCGATTCACGCTGTTGCTGACCGGCAGACTGGATGAATTTCATCACCGGCAAGGTCTCGACCATGAACGAGGACATGTCCGCCGAACGCTCACGTAATTGCCGCACATCGCGCTCGACCTTGCGTCGCATCCAGCGCAGCCAGAGCACATCGAGGGGAATCAGCACCAGCGCCAGCAACGAGAGTTTCCACGACAGCGTCAGCAGCATCGCCACGGCGCAGACCAGACCGATCACGCTCGACACCGCCGAGAACAAGGAGTCCACGGCAAAGCGCTGGATCTCTGCGACGTCGCCATCGAGACGTGACATCAGGTCGCCGATTCGGCGCTGTCCGTAGAAACTCGGCGAGAGCGTTTGCAAATGTCGATAGAGGTCGTCGCGCAGGGCGAACAAAATCCGCCCGGACAGTCGCGTGTGCAGGTAACGGTTGATTCCCGACAGCCCCGTTCCCAGCAGCCCGGCCACGATCATCAGCCCGGCAATCAGCACCAGCATCGGGAAGTTGCGTGCGAGCAAACCGTCGTCGATCAGCAGCTTGGTCAGCCAAGGCTGGACCAACACCAGCAACGAGGCGCAGACCGATAACCCGAGCAGCCCGGCAATCGCCAGACGATGGGGCCGCACGAAGCTGTAGAGCCAGCGCAACGCCGTTTGCAGGGCTTCGGGGTTTTGGCTGTCAATCAGCCGAACGATCAAGCGCTGCATCACGAGCGCAACTGTTTGAGCTTGCGATACAAGGTCGCGCGGCTGATGCCCAAGGCTTCGGCGGCGGCCGAGACGTTGCCCTGGTGAGTGTCCAGGGACTGGCGAATCAGCTCCAGTTCGTTTTCGCGAATGCTACCGGCCTGAGGGCGCTCGCTGGCGCTCAACTCGTCGAGCATGCTGTCGGGCAAGTGGTCGAGGGTGAGTACGGTGTCCCCCGGTTCGCGCATGGCCAACGCCGTTCGTAAAACCATTTCTAGTTGGCGGATGTTGCCCGGCCAGTGATAGCCGCCGAGCAAGCGGTTCAAATCGTCATGCAGGACCATCGCCGGTGCATCCAGCTTGGCCAGCAGACGAGCGACCAGACCGCTGAAATCCTCACGTTCGCGCAGGGCCGGGATCATCACGCTGATGCCGTTGACCCGATAAAACAGGTCCTCGCGGAAGTGTTTTTCTTCGACCAGTCGCTTGAGGTCGCGGTGCGTGGCGCAGATCAATGCGACGTCGATGTCTTGCTCTTCGCCAGCGCCTAACGGTGCCACTTTACGGTCCTGCAACACCCGCAACAGACGGGCCTGCAAGGCCAGCGGCATGTCGCCGATTTCATCGAGAAACAAGGTGCCGCCATGGGCCTGTTGCAGACGACCGATCATGCCGCCACGGCGCGAGCCGGTGAACGCGCCTTCGCGGTAGCCGAACAATTCCGACTCGATCAGGCCTTCGGGGATCGCCGCGCAGTTCACCGCGACAAAGGGTTTGTCGCAGCGGGTTCCGGCCATGTGCAGGGCGCGGGCGATGACTTCCTTACCGGTGCCGGTTTCACCCAGCAGCAACACCGGCAGCTCATTGGCCAGGCCTTGACGGGCCATGCGCAAGGCTCGGGCATAACGGACATTGCTGCCGGCCAGGGATTCGAGATCCGGTTGTGCTTTGGCGGTTTTCGCTGTGCTGCGCGGCGGCGTGCTGACATTGATTGAACGCTGCGGCGCACGCAGGGTTTTGTAGAAGAACTCGCCTTTGGCGGTTTGCAAACTGCCGACACCGCCCTGATGCAGACGCGACAGAAGTTGCAGTCCATCGACGCCCAGAAACTCTTCACAGCGTCGACCGACCAGCGCCGAGCGCTCGGCGTGGAGCAACTGACAGGCCTGGGCACTGACCGCGAGAATCTGCCCGCCAAGGCTCACCGCCAACAGGCCTTGCCAAGGGGATTCGAGGTATTGCCGACGGCTGTGGAAGGCCAGGACGATCTCTTCTGGATAACTGGCGTTGAACACCCGGCTTTCGATCTGACTGACGGCCAGGGCCAGCAACGCGGTGCTGTCGTGGGCACGACCGAGCGGGCCTTCGCGGGTCAGGTCGAGTACGCCGAGAATGTCGCCTTGGGGGCAATGGATCGGCACCGAGGTGCAGGAGAAATCGGTCAGGCGATCGAGGTAATGTTCGCCGCAATCGATCATCGTTGGCCGGGCTTCCACCAGTGCGGTGCCCAATGCGTTGGTGCCGCGAGCGGCTTCGCTCCAGCAGGCGCCGAGGGTGATGTCTTGCAGGCCGCTGCCCCTGAAGCGGTCGGCGCGACCTTCGGCAGCGAGGATAGTGGCGTCGGAATTGGCAAGGATGATCAGCCCTTCCTTGCCCTGACGTTCGGCCAGGTAATCGATGGCCGGCAATGCCGCGTCGATCAGCAGCCGATTGCTCGCCAACAGCACGTCGAGGCTCGCGCTCGATTCCAGCGCCAGTTCGTGCTTGGCATTGAAATGCACGCCATGGCTCAGGCTACGCCGCCACGACGCATCGATTTCCGCCCGCAACACGCCATCCGGGACTTCGCCCTCGAGATGGAGTTTTTCCCGGGCCAGCCGGGCTTCGCGGTGCAGTTTGGGAGGAGTTGTTTTTATTAGCGTCATCAAGCGCTCCGGATCGGTCCGCCCTGCGCTTTTTCAAGTTCAGCGCCCTGCCGCAATCTTTACGTTAACGTCAGGGCGATGGCAAGTGCCTTACAGCGCTTGTGTTTCATCCGGGGGACCGCGTTATCGTTCTTCGCGAGCAAGCCCGCTCCCACACTTGACCGAGTTGAACCACAGATTTGTGATCAGCACCGGCGCAATGTGGGAGCGGGCTTGCTCGCGAAAGCGGCCTCCCAGGCACCCTCGAACTCAGAGGCTCCACACCTCGGAGTTCACAAAAAACGCCCGCGCATTATCCTCAAGACTCTCCAGGTGATACCCACCCTCCTGCACAATCAAACACGGCAACCCAAGGCTGCGAATCCGCTCCCCAAGCCGCGCAAACCCCTCACGAGTCACCGCCACTTTGCTCTGCGGATCCAGCTCGAAAATATCGAACCCCAGGGACGGTGTTGCGCGACGATTTGTTGACGATGTCACGCACCGCTAGCGCTGCGTCCAGTGGCATGATCCCGGTGAACACCGCCGAGCCAAACATCGCAGGAGTGAAGCGTGCGCCTTCTTCGTTGGTCCAGACCGCCACTTCCAGCGGCTTGCGGGTCTGGATGCCGAGGTCGTTCAGGCAACGGACCGCTTCCAGGCCGGCGAGTACGCCGTAGACGCCATCGAAACGCCCGCCTTCAGGCTGGGTGTCGAGGTGGCTGCCCATCATCACTGGCGCCGCATCGGGGTCGGTGCCGGCGCGGCGGGCGAACAGGTTGCCGATGGCGTCCACGCTCAGGGTGATGCCGGCTTTGCGGCACCAGTGGGAAAACAGTTCGCGACCGGCCTTGTCTTCATCGCTCAGGCTTTACCGGCAAGATCGTCGCTTCATCGACGAGTTTCGAAGAAATTTATCGTTTGATTTGCGCAGGATTCGGCATTGGCTGTCTGCCGACGCACCTGGTGCGCAGGGATGTCGAGCAGGGTTTGCTCTGGCGCTTGCCGCCGGAAGATGGGGTGGTGGATTTCGATATCCAGCTGTTGAGGAATCGCGAGCAGAAGATGAGTCAGGCCGAAACCGTGTTCCTCGGAAGCTTCCAGCACATGCCCAGTATTCGTGAGCCTGTGCTGTGAAGCCTTGATCGTTTAGACGTGAGGGTCGCCGGGCGGTTTGCTCGGCGTGGCGTATTGCGGTTTCAGGTGACCGTCCTGATCGAGCAGCCAGGCGTCCATGATCTGCCGCACCACAGGACCTGCGACGCGACCACCGGCCTCGCCGTTTTCGATCATCACCGAGATGACAATCTTCGGATGTTCGGCCGGGGCAAAACCGACGAACAAGGCGTTATCGCGGTTACGCTCCAGGGTTTTCGCCCGGTTGTAACGCTCGCCCTGCTTGATCGCCACCACTTGCGCGGTACCACTCTTGCCAGCGATGCGGTACTGAGCGCCCTGCGCTGCCGCCCGGGCAATCCCGCGAGCGTCGTGCATGACCATTTGCATGCCGTGGTTGACTTGCTCCCAGTCACGCGGGTCTTTCAACAGGATGTTTGGCATTGGATGCTCGTCCACTGGCGCAACACCGTCTACGGTTTTGGCCAGGTGCGGGCGATTCCAGACACCTTTGTTGGCGATCAGTGCAGTGGCCTGGGCGAGCTGCAATGGTGTGACCTGCATGAAACCCTGGCCGATGCCGAGGATCACGGTCTCACCCGGGAACCATGCCTGACGGCGCGTGGCGCGCTTCCAGGCTTGCGATGGCATCAGGCCGGCAGACTCTTCGAACATGTCCAGCGAGACTTTCTCGCCGAGACCGAACATGGCCATGTAGTCATGCAGGCGATCGATGCCCAGCTTGTGGGCCAGGTCGTAGAAGTAGGTGTCGTTGGAGCGCATGATCGCCGCGTCCATGTCCACCCAGCCATCACCGCTGTGGTTCCAGTTGCGGTATTTGTGATCGAAGTCCGGGAGTTGGTAATAACCGGGGTCGAAGACGCGGGTCTGCGGGGTAACGACGCCGGCGTCGAGGCCGGCAATGGCCACTTCCGGCTTGATGGTCGAACCCGGTGCATAGAGGCCTCGCAGTACGCGGTTGAACAGCGGCCGGTCGATCGAGTCGTGAAGCGCTGCGTATTCCTTGAAGCTGATCCCGGTGACGAACAGGTTCGGGTCGAAGCTTGGCTTGCTGACCATCGCGAGCACTTCGCCGGTCGACGGATCGAGAGCGACCACCGAACCGCGACGATCACCCAAGGCTTCCTCGGCGGCTTCCTGAAGTTTGACGTCGAGGCTCAGTACGATGTTTTTGCCCGGGATCGGATCGGTGTGCTTGAGTACTCGCAGGACCCGGCCTTGAGCGTTGGTTTCGACTTCTTCGTAACCCACTTGGCCGTGCAACTGCGACTCGTAGAATTTTTCGATGCCAGTCTTGCCGATGGATTGAGTGCCACGGTATTCCACCGTGTCCAGGGCCTTGGACTCTTTCTCGTTGATGCGGCCGACGTAGCCGATCGAATGCGCAAAGTGCGCGCCCATCGGGTAGTGGCGAACGAATTGTGGCACTACGTCGATCCCCGGCAGACGGAACTCGTTGACCGCCAACATGGCGATCTGTTCTTCGCTGAGCTCGTAGAACAAGGTGACCGGCACGAATGGATGGCGGGCCTGCTTCATCGCCTTGTCAAACAACGAGCGGTCTTCGGTCGGCAAGTGCAGGAGGCTGACCACCTCATCCAGTTCCTCTTTGACATCGGAGGCGCGTTCGCGGGTGATGGTCAGGTTGAAGCTGGGACGGTTGTCCGCCAGAACCACGCCATTGCGGTCATAGATCAATCCGCGCGTGGGGGTGATCGGCAGGACATGGACGCGATTGTTTTCTGAGATCGTCGAGTGATAGTCAAATTCGACCACCTGCAAGACATACATGCGCACGACCAGCGCACAGGTAATGGCGACAACGAACAGGGCGCATGCCATCAGTCTTTTGTTAACCAGGCGCGTCTCTTTTTCGTGGTCCTTGATCGGTATCGGTTGGGGCATTTCTGCAGCAGCTCTTTGACTGTGAAGGGGGCGCCGATCCGTAGGCTTGAAATCAGTCCGTTAAAAAACGAGCTGCACCATACCAAAAACTGTGTGGTCACTTTAGTGCGATTTCCTCTAACGGTTGTCCTTGAAGGCCAAAACGACGGTCGTTTTTTTTATGACTCGTGCGTTTTGCTCAAGATTGATATTCCCATTCATGCATTTTTCTTGAAGGAGGCGGCGGTTGTATTACCGCTACGTCAACCTTGGTTAACGCTCAAGGCAGCCAACAGTGTTGATGAACTGAGTGATGGACGTCTGTTACTGGGTGTGGCCAGTGGCGACCGACCTATGGAGTATCCGTTGTTTGGTGTGGACTACGATCAGCGGCGAGAGATCTTTCGCGACACGGTTGAGTTGTTACGCAGCCAAGGTGAACGGCTGGCTCGCCTACCCCGGCACTCCGGATGAGCATCGGCGCCGCGTGGGGCTGTGGCGGGAGGTCTGTGGTGATAAACCCTACATCAGCTTCGTTAACCTGGATCTGGCGGCCAATCCTCATGCGCCGATGCGGCGTGTGCGTTTTGGCGGCAGCTGTGGGAGGCTGGCATTGATCGATGAGCTTCAGGCTGTGCATGAAGCAGGCGTGCAGCACGTTGGCTTGCATCTGCGTCGTAGCGACCGACCGGTTGCCGAGGTTATTGAAGAAATCGCTGAATACGTTCTTCCGAAGTTTCACTAACAATGCTGCTGGAACCAGAGATAGCCGATGGGCTGTCCCTTTTTCGCCACGCCACTTTCCTGCGGACAAAACAAAACCCCTACCTGCATACGCAGATAGGGGTTTCGGAATTTAATCTTGACGATGACCTACTCTCACATGGGGAAACCCCACACTACCATCGGCGATGCATCGTTT
>NZ_VOBM01000058.1:0-30623 GCF_008370005.1 Pseudomonas sp. ANT_J28 | reverse complement strand
CGCCGAAGTCTGCAAGTAACCATCAAGCACTGCAAGCCACCCTGTGGGAGCGGGCGTGCTCCGGGGTGCGTTCCGACGAAGGCGGAGTGTCAGTTGACATCAATGTTGCCTGACACACCGCCTTCGCGAGCAAGCCCGCTCCCACAAGGTTATTTATCGTCCTGTCGGGCCGGGCTTGCTCCCAGCTTACTTTTGTTTGAAACTCCGCACCTCGTCCCCGCGACGACCCTGGATCAGCAGACAGGGTAATCACTGAGCTGGCTAACCTGAACCCCACTTTCAGAGGAGCCGGCCAACATGCCTGCGACCCGTACCTGGTTAAAAAATCCCCTCGCGATCTTCACTGCCAATGGCCTCGATGCCCGTGGCGGCCTGGTGCTGCAAGACGGTTTGATTGTCGAAGTGCTCGCCGCCGGCCAGCAACCGTCCGCGCCCTGTGGACAAGTGTTCGATGCCCGCGAGCATGTGATCCTGCCGGGACTGATCAACACCCATCACCACTTCTATCAAACCCTGACCCGCGCCTGGGCGCCGGTGGTCAACCAGCCATTGTTCCCATGGCTGAAAACCCTCTACCCGGTCTGGGCTCGCCTCACCCCTGAAAAACTCGCCCTCGCAAGCAAAGTCGCGTTGGCCGAGTTGCTGCTGTCTGGCTGCACCACCGCAGCAGATCACCATTACCTGTTTCCCGAAGGCCTGGAAAATGCGATCGACGTACAAGTCGAGAGCGTCCGCGAACTGGGCATGCGCGCCATGTTGACGCGCGGTTCCATGAGCCTCGGCGAAAAGGACGGCGGCCTGCCGCCGCAGCAGACCGTGCAGGAAGGCGAAGTCATCCTCGCCGACAGCCAACGCTTGATCGCCGAGTACCATGAGCGTGGCGACGGCGCGCAAATCCAGATCGCCCTGGCGCCCTGCTCACCGTTCTCGGTGACCCCGGAAATCATGTCCGCCAGCGCCGAACTGGCGAACAAACTCGACGTGCGCCTGCACACCCATCTGGCCGAAACCCTCGACGAAGAAGACTTCTGCCTGCAACGCTTCGGCCTGCGCACTGTGGATTACCTCGACAGCGTCGGCTGGCTCGGCCCGCGCACCTGGCTGGCTCACGGCATCCACTTCAACCCGGACGAAATCGCTCGCCTCGGCGCCGCCGGCACCGGGATTTGCCATTGCCCGAGTTCGAACATGCGTCTGGCTTCCGGCATTTGCCCGACACTGGACCTGACCGCTGCCGGCGCGTTGCTGGGCTTGGGCGTGGACGGTTCGGCGTCCAACGATGCGTCGAACATGATGCTGGAAACCCGTCAGGCGCTGTACATTCAGCGGCTGCGTTATGGCGCCGAGAAGATCACCCCGGAACTGGTTTTGGGGTGGGCGACCAAGGGTTCGGCGAGTTTGCTCGGGCGTACCGATATCGGCGAGCTGGCGGTGGGCAAGCAGGCGGATCTGGCCCTGTTCAAGCTCGATGAGCTGCGGTTCTCCGGCAGTCATGATCCGGTGTCGGCATTGCTGCTGTGCGGTGCGGATCGGGCGGATCGGGTGATGGTCGGCGGCAAATGGCGGGTGATTGATGGGCAGGTTGAAGGTCTGGATTTGAAGGGATTGATTGCCGATCACAGCCAGGCGGCTCGGCAGCTAATCGCCGGCACCTGATACAACACAAATCAAAACTGTGGGAGCGAGCAAGCTCGCTCCCACAGGGGTTTGTCGTGGTCCTAGAGACCGAGCAGCGACAACATGATGAATGTCGCAAACAACACAAAGTGGGTCATGCCTTCGATGGCATTGGTTTCGCCATCGTTGAGGTTGATAGCGCTGACGATCAGGGTGAGGAAGACCATCACGGTCTGCACCGGGGTCATTGCCATCTGGAACGGCTGGCCGGTGTAGAGCGCCATTGCTTCCATCACCGGCACCGTCAGGATGACCGTCGACAGCGACGCGCCCATGGCGATGTTGACCACCGACTGCATACGGTTGGCCAGTGCCGCCCGCAACGCCGTCAGAATCTCCGGCGCCGCCGAGATTGCCGCCACCAGGATCGCGGTGATCACCGGCGGGGCGCCCGTCCCTTCCAGGCCCAGGTCGAGGGTTTTCGACATCACTTCGGCCAATGCGCCGATGACCACCACGCCGAACACCAACGTGCCGATACTCAGCACCAGATTGACCGGTTCAGGCTCTTCCTCCGGGACTTTCTTGCGACGTTTTTCCGGGTAGCTGTAGCTGAAGAAATAACTGTGCGGCCCGGCCTGCATACGCAGGAACAAGGTGTAGAGCACGACCATCGCGCCGATGGTGAAGCCTGAATAGAGTTTCCAGCTGGCCTCGGGAATGAACTCCGGCACCACCATGGAAACGCCCATGGCGGTGAGGATCATCGCGCTGTAACTGCGCGCCGAGTCATCGTTGTAGGACTGTTCGCCATGCTTGAGCCCGCCCATCAACGCGGCGAGGCCGAGAATGCCGTTGATGTCGAGCATCACCGCCGAATAAATCGTGTCGCGCACCAGCGTCGCAGAGGCCTCGTTGCTCATCATGATCGCCAGAATCACCACTTCCACCAGCACCGCAGCCAGGGTCAGGATCATCGTGCCGTAGGGGTCGCCAACTTTTTCTGCGAGCAGTTCGGCGTGGTGGGCGACGCGCATGGAGGCGGCGACGATGAAGGCGATCAGTACGAGGCCGGCGGTCAACGCAATGGGTTGGCCGCTGTGCAGCATCCAGTGTTCCAGCGGATAGGCGACGACGGCGGCGAGCAGGGCCAGCAACAGAAACGTTTCTTGCTTGAGGAGTGTGAGCATTGCGGGCCTTTTTGCCGAGTGACGCGAAACCAGAGTGATGAGCTAGTGACTGCGAGGCGGCGCTAACGTTTCGTTACACCTTAGCGCACCAGTGGATGGCAACAGGTTCGAGGGATGCACTTTTATTGGCCTTGCGGGCCTCTTCGCGAGCAAGCCCGCTCCCACATTGGATCGCATTCCCCTGTGGGAGCGGGCTTGCTCGCGAAGGCTTCACCACGGTTTCGGAGATTTTGTTGTCTTGTTGGTCAGTAATTTGCATTGGCCTTGCCAACCTCACAACACCATGGAGTTGGAATTCATGCACAAACGTCCGTTGAAGAAGCTGCTTTGCGCCGTCGCCGCAGCCATCGGTCTGAGCACCACCCTGACCGCCAGTGCCGCCGACCCGCTGAAAGTCGGCTTCGTCTACATCGGTCCGATTGGCGACCACGGCTGGACGTATCAGCATGAACAGGGGCGCAAAGCGCTGGCGGAAAAATTCGGTAACCAGATCACCACCAACTACGTGGAAAACGTCGCTGAAGGCGCCGACGCCGAGCGGGTGATCCGTAACATGGCCAAGGACAAGTACGACCTGATCTTCACCACGTCCTTCGGCTACATGAACCCGACCCTGAAAGTCGCCAAGCAATTTCCCAAGGTGACCTTCGAACACGCCACCGGCTACAAACAGGACAAGAACCTCGGCACCTACCTGGCGCGCACGTATGAAGGTCGCTACGTCGGCGGTTTCCTCGCGGCGAAGATGACCAAGACCAAGAAGATCGGTTACGTCGCGTCCTTCCCGATCCCGGAAGTGATCCGCGACATCAACGCCATTCAACTGGCCCTGAACACGTACAACCCCGGCACCGAGATCAAGGTGGTGTGGGTCAATTCCTGGTTCGATCCGGGTAAAGAAGCCGATGCCGCCAATGCGTTGATCGATCAGGGCGTGGACGTGGTGTTCCAGCACACCGACAGCCCGGCGCCGATCCAGGCGGCTGAACGCCGCGGCGTGTATGCCGTGGGCTACGCTTCGGACATGGCGCACTTCGGGCCGAAAGCGGTGCTGACGTCCATCGTCAACGACTGGGGCCCGCACTACATTCAGGCGACCCAAAGCGTGCTCGACCACACGTGGAAATCGCAGGATTACTGGGGTGGTTTCAAGGAAGGTACGGTTGAACTGCCGATCAGCGATCTGGTGCCAGCGCCGGTGAAAGCCGAGGCAGAGCGGATCATTGCCGACATCAAAAGCGGTGCTTTCCACCCGTTCACCGGACCGATCAAGGATCAGGCAGGCGTCGAGAAGATTGCAGCGGGCGCGACGGCGAGCAATGCGGAGCTGGCATCGATGAACTACTACGTTGAAGGCATGAAGGCCGACATTCCGAAGTAACTCCCGAGGCGAACACAAATCCCCTGTGGGAGCGAGCTTGCTCCCACATGGATCTTCAGCGTTCTTGAGGAGCCACCGAACAACTCGCCCCGAGCAAACCCAGCGACCTGAAAGAAACCTTCGACATGGGCCTGCACCTGCCGGCCGATCACCCTGACGTACTGGCGGAAAAACCACTGCGCGGCCCCAACCGTCATCCGTCGATGCCCGGCTGGGAATCGCTGATGGAACAGCACTACGTCGACATGCAGGCCTTGGCCCTAACCCTGTTACGGGCCATAACCGTGGCGCTGGGGATCGAGCGCGACTTTTTCGACACCCGCTTCGTTGAGCCGGTCAGCGTGCTGCGGATGATTCATTACCCGCCGTGCCACACGGCGAGTTCCGAAGAGCAACAAGGCGCCGGCGCCCACACCGATTACGGTCGCATCACCCTGCTGTATCAAGATGCCGCCGGCGGCCTGCAAGTGCGAAACGTTAAAGGCGAGTGGATCGATGCACCGCCGATCGACCGCACGTTCGTGGTCAACCTCGGCGACATGATGATGCGCTGGAGAAACGACCGTTACCTGTCGACGCCGCACCGGGTGATCAGCCCGCTGGGCGTGGACCGTTACTCGATGCCGTTCTTCGCCGAGCCGCCCCCCGACACGGCCATTGAATGACGCCGAGACCTACGCCTATCGACGGAACAGGAAGCGCTGTGATGAACCGGCTGGTCAGGTTTTGCTAATTGTTTCCACGGGCATCTGTAGAATGCTCGCCATCTGCACCTGATGAGAAAAGACTATGTACGACTGGCTGAACGCCCTGCCCAAGGCAGAACTGCACCTGCACCTTGAGGGTTCGCTGGAGCCTGAGCTGCTGTTCGCCCTGGCCGACCGCAATAAGATCGCCCTGCCGTGGAGCGACGTAGAAACCCTGCGCAAGGCCTACGCCTTCAACAACCTGCAAGAATTTCTCGACCTGTATTACCAGGGCGCCGACGTGTTGCGTAGCTCTCAGGATTTCTACGACCTGACCTGGGCTTACCTGTTGCGTTGCAAGGCGCAGAACGTGATTCACACCGAACCGTTCTTCGACCCGCAGACCCACACCGACCGTGGCGTGCCGTTCGAAGTGGTCCTCAACGGCATCGCCGCCGCGTTGAAGGATGGCGAGCAGCAACTGGGCATCACCAGCGGTTTGATCCTGAGCTTCCTGCGCCACTTGAGCGAAGAAGAAGCCCAGAAAACCCTCGACCAGGCGCTGCCGTTCCGTGATGCGTTTGTCGCCGTCGGTCTGGACAGTTCGGAAATGGGTCATCCGCCGAGCAAGTTCCAGCGCGTGTTCGATCGCGCTCGTCACGAAGGCTTCCTGACCGTCGCCCACGCCGGAGAAGAAGGCCCGCCCGAGTACATCTGGGAAGCCCTCGACTTGCTGAAAGTCCAGCGCATCGACCATGGCGTGCGCGCCATCGAAGACGAGCGTTTGATGCAGCGGATCATCGACGAACAAATCCCGTTGACCGTGTGCCCGTTGTCGAACACCAAGCTCTGCGTGTTCGATCACATGTCTCAGCACAACATTCTCGACATGCTCGAGCGTGGCGTGAAAGTGACCGTGAACTCGGATGACCCGGCGTACTTCGGCGGTTATGTCACCGAGAACTTCCACGCGTTGTACACCCATTTGGGCATGACTCAGGATCAGGCCAAGCGATTGGCGCAGAACAGCCTGGATGCACGGTTGGTGAAACCATAAGCCTCACCGCAATACCCATGTGGGAGCGGCGGTGCGACGATTCGACTTGCTCGCGAAGAGGGCGTGTCAGTCAACATTTATGTAGCTGACACACCGCCTTCGCGAGCAAGCCCGCTCCCACATTCAGATCGGTGTGGCTTCGCTCAATTCCTCCAATGTCTTGCCCCGGGTCTCCATCCCGAACACCCACACCACCCCCGCCGCAATCGCAAAACACATCGCCCCCAGCGCAAACACCCCGCCCTGCCCGGTCATCGGGAACACCAGCCCGGTCACCATTGGCCCGAGCAACGAACCCACGCGGCCAATCGCCGACGCAAAACCCGAGCCCGTGGCACGCGCCGATGTCGGGTACAACTCCGGTGTGTAGGTGTAAAGCACCGCCCACATGCCAAACAGGAAAAACTGCATCAGCAGCCCCGAGGCAATCAACAGGTTGACGTTGCCGCCAAACACCGCGCTCTGACCATAGAGAAACGCCATCACCCCACCGCCAAGTAACGTCACCACGCACACCGGTTTACGCCCCCAACGCTCCACCAGCCAGGCGGCCATCAGGAAGCCGGGAATCCCGCCGAGGGAAATCACCACCGTGTAATACACCGACTGGGTCACGGCAAAACCCGACTGCTGCAGCAAGGCACTGAGCCAGGACGTCAGGCCATAGAACCCCAGCAAGGCGAAGAACCAGACGCTCCAGATCATCATCGTGCGCTGGCGGTACAGCGGCGACCAGATCTGCCGCAACGCGGAAAAGAAATGGCCCGGCGTACTCGCCACTCTCGGCAGGCGGATCGGCTCAGGCAGATTCGAACGTCCCAGAGATGTCCGGACCCGCTCTTCGATGCGCAGCAAGACCTTGTCCGCCACGTCATGATGCCCGGCCTGTTCCAGCCAGCGCGGTGATTCTGGAATGAAAAAGCGAATCGCCAGGACAAACACCGCCGGCACCGCCAACACCAGGAAGATGTCCCGCCAGCCAATCACCGGCAGCAGGAAGTACGACAGTACGCCGGCGGCGACGAAGCCCAGCGGCCAGAAACCGTCCATCAGCGCAATGTAACGCCCGCGCCGTTTGGCAGGAATCAGCTCCGAGAGCATCGACTGAGCGATGGGAAACTCCATGCCCATGCCGATCCCCAACAGGATTCGGAACAACGTCAGCGTTTCGACGTTCTGCGCCGTGGAGCACAGATAACTGGCGATCCCCCACAACACGATGCTCCACTGGAACACCGGTTTGCGGCCGAAGCGGTCGGCCAGCATGCCCGACAGCGAAGCCCCCACAACCATCCCGAAAAAGCTCGAACTGGCCAGCAACCCGGCCTGCGCCGTGCTCAGGCCAAACTCGGTTTTGATCGAGCCAAGCAGGAAAGTCATCATCGCCAGGTCCATGGAGTCGAAGAAAAACGCCAGGGCAATGATGATGAAAATGATCCGGTGATAACCGCTGATGGGCAGCCGTTCCAGCCGTTCTGCCGCGCTGAAGCCTCGTGTTTCCATGCCACATTCCCCCAATCCGAAAGTCCCGGGTCGAGTGTGCGCGATAGCCGCTGGGGGTTACTGCTGGATGCGACCTGTTCGCAGCTCTGAACGACGCCCGAAGCTTCGGACGTCGGTCGCGATGCGTCTACAACGCCATTTCCAGCTCGGTTTCCTTGGCGAAACGATGGATTTCACGCTGCCCCGCGGCGGTGATCTGCAAGGCTCGCGAATCGTTGGGCAGGCTCAGCCAACCTGACTGCATGAACAATTGCAGCAACGCCGCACCCAGTGATCCGCCCATGTGCGGGCGTCTTTCGCTCCAGTCCGGGCAAGCGCAGGCGACTCGGCTGTTGCGATGAGCCAGCGCCTGGATGAACACACCCCGTGTCGCCAACTGTGTGGCGCCCTTGTGAGTGATCATGACCCGCTGATCGAACTGTTCGATCCAGCCTGCATCCAGCAGGCGCTGGTAAAGATCGGCGGCAAGGGTGCCGCCCAAATGGTCGTCGCAAAGCCTGGCGCGCAAGAGTGACGAAGGCGCCGCCTGAGGTTTGGCGATGGGTGTCGTGCGCCTGAAAACGTCCGGGATTTCCCGAGGCGTGCTGGCGAGGGTGGCGCTGGCCAGGGCCTCTATCGCGGCACCCACTTCGGGGGCGGCAAGACGGAAGAACCGTTTGCGGCCACGGATTTCGACTTTCAACAGACCTCCGGCGGACAAACGCCCCAGATGCGCACTGGCCGAAGACGGTGACAGGCCGGCCAACAAGGCCAGCTCTTCGGTTTGCCGCGCCGAGCCGTCCATCAAGGCCCACATCATTGCGCTGCGCTTTGGGTCAGCCAGCAACGTGGCGATCTGGCTGATGCAAGGTGCATGTTCCATGTATTCACTCCCTGTTGAATCGTTTCGTCTACTGCTCAGAGACATCTTGACCAGTAATGTGTCGTCGGCCAAGGCGTGGAAACGCCATAAACCGGGCAAAGCCAGCCAATCACACGGGCTATTGCTTCGCAGGTTTCGCAAAGCCGCGGCGATTGACCATAGGGCCTGGCTGACTCGGACGTGGACTCGCCATTGCGAGATCGACGGTGCGTACATGAGGCGAGCGCTAGTATATGCGGGTTAACCGCCGGTTCCTGCCCTTGGGAAACCGTTGGTGGTGATAGTTCCTGAGTGAAATTTCGCTATTTGCCTGCGACTAATGATCGGGGCCCGATAACGTCGGAAATTGGCTACTCAACCGGGCGCATCGGCTGGCGAGCATTTCCCGCAAAAGGTTCACCGGCTTACTCAATTGTGCGCGATGGGCGCACAGCAAATTCAGCGGTGCGCGCTCACAGAGCAGTTCCGGCATGAGCACTTTCAATCGACCGGCCAGCACATCGGCCGCGACATCGAGCCAGGATTTGTAGGCGATCCCGGCACCTGCCACGGCCCACAGCCGCACGACATCGGCATCATCGCTGAAACGATCGCCGCTGACGGTCAGGCTGACCTCGCGTTTGCCGTCGTGAAAACTCCAATGATCGTGGACCCGGCTACCGAGCATGAACAGCAGGCAGTTGTGCTGAGCCAGTTGCTCCAGTTGCCGAGGTTCGCCATGCAGGGCCAGGTAACTCGGGGCGGCACAGAGCACGCGGCGGTTCTGCGGAGCAATGGGCAGCGCCACCAGGCTTGAGTCTTCCGGCTCGCCGTAACGCAGGGCGATGTCCACCGGTTGGCGGAACAGGTCGGCGATGCGGTCGCCCAACAGCAAACGCACCGTAAGCTTTGGATGCTCTCGCTGAAACTCGTCCAGCCAGGGCAGCAGCAAGTTACGACCGAAGTCAGAAGGCGCCGAGAGCTGCAAAATCCCGCTGACCTGGTCCTGACCGCTGGCCAGCAAACGGCGACCCTCGTCGAGATTGCTCAACGCAGCCCGAGCGTATTCGAGAAATCCCTCGCCTTCAGCGGTCAGCCGCAGGCTACGGGTAGAACGGGCAAGCAACCGGGCGCCGAGCTGCTGTTCGATGCGCTTCAACGCCGCACTGGCTACCGCGGCCGACATGTCCATCCCGCGCGCTGCCGCTGACAGACTGCCCAGGTCCACTGCCCGGACAAACAACTGCAAGTCATCGAAACGCAGCATTGTTCAGCCTCGATTATCAAAAAAATATTGAAAGAGACTGCTCTTTTAGCGGGTTTTATCTTGCAGAGAAATAGCTAATCATCCGTCCCATCGAATTCATCCCGTTCCCGGAGCCGAACATGTCCCAGCCTTTTACCGCCATCGCCACCCTCATCGCCAAAGCCGGCCAGCAGGACGCCCTCGAACAGCACCTGCGTGCGCTGCTGGAACCGACCCGCGCCGAGACCGGTTGCGGTCAATACGACTTGCACCAGGACCTCGCCAATCCTCATGCCTTCTACATGATCGAAAAATGGAGCAGTGACGAAGCCCTGCAAGCCCATGACGCCAGCGCGCACATCCAGAACTTCCGCGCCAAGGCTGGCGACTTTCTCGAACACTTCGACCTCAAGCGCCTGCGCTCCATCGTCTGATCACTGCCTTCTTTATTACTTCTCAGGAGCCCGTATGAAAGCCATTGCCTACTACGCCTCGTTGCCAATCAGCGACGAAAACTCTCTGCAAGACATCGAACTGCCAGAGCCGGTTGCCGGCCCGCGTGACCTGTTGGTGGAAGTCAGAGCCATCTCGGTCAACCCGGTGGACACCAAGGTCCGCCAGAACGTCCAGCCTGAAGCGGGCGCGCCGAAAGTGCTGGGCTGGGACGTGGCCGGTGTGGTCAAGGCCGTCGGCAGTGAAGTGACGCTGTTCAAGGCCGGCGACAACGTGTTCTACGCCGGCTCCATCGCCCGCGCAGGGGGCAACAGCGAACTGCACGTGGTCGACGAGCGGATCGTCGGCCATATGCCGAAAACCCTCGGTTTCGCCGAAGCCGCTGCGCTGCCGCTGACCGCCATCACCGCGTGGGAATTGCTCTTCGAACGCCTTCAAGTGCGTGAAGGCAAAACCGATGACGGCCAGAGCCTGTTGATCGTCGGTGCCGCTGGCGGTGTGGGGTCGATCCTCACGCAACTGGCCTGCCAGCTCACTGGGCTGAACGTCATCGGCACGGCTTCCCGGCCGCAAACCCAGCGCTGGGTTCGTGAACTCGGTGCCGACCTGGTGATTGATCACAGCCAGCCGTTGAGCGAAGAACTCAAACGCGCCGGCCTCGATCAGGTGACCCACGTCGCCAGCCTGACCCAGACCGATCATCACCTGGATCAATTGGTCGAGGCTTTGGCGCCGCAAGGCAAACTGGCTCTGATCGATGATCCGAAGGCGCTGGACGTGACCAAACTCAAGCGCAAGAGCCTGTCGCTGCACTGGGAGTTCATGTACACCCGCTCGCTGTTCGAAACCGCGGACATGATCGAGCAGCACAAATTGCTCAACCGCGTGGCTGAGCTGATCGACGCCGGGACGTTGAAGACCACGGTCGGTGAGCACTTCGGGACCATCAACGCGGCGAACCTGCGCCGTGCCCATGAGCTGTTGGAAAGCGGCAAATCCAAGGGCAAGATTGTGCTCGAAGGGTTCTGAAACAAACTGACGGTGTCGCCCAGATGGGCGACACCGTCAGTCCGAGAGTTGACCCTTGTCACAATTGCGATCGTATTCAGGTCTACAATCGAAGCCTCTGCGGCACGCTCTTTTATGTGACATCTTTTACGAGAGGAGAGATCAGCAATGAAGATCCTGATAAAAGAATTGGCAAAATCCCAGTGGCAAGTCCGTCTGGACCAGCACGTCGTGACATTCCGCAGCGAAGCCGAAGCCCGCGCCTTCACCCGCACCCTCGAAGCGCGACTACAAGCACCACATCAAATTATTGACCGCCAGCAGCGTGCCGCTGGCTGAGTCCGCCCTCAGACCTGGGCTTGCGCCAGCGCCCGGGCATTTTGCAAACGCCGGGTGAGCATCGCCACGCTCACCACCAGAACTCCGCACAGACTGATGACCATGGCCATCGGCATGGCGCTGCCGTCGTGTAAAACTCCCACCAGTGTTGCGGCCCCGGCGGCGACGCTGAATTGCAGGCAACCGAGCATCGCCGATGCACTGCCGGCGCGCGCGCCCTGCCCGTTCATGGCGCAGGCCGAGGCGTTGGGGAGGATGCAACCGAGGCTGGCGATGCAGACAAACAGCGGAATCAGCAACGGCCATAGCTGCGCGGTGTGTAACGAACTGACGGCCAGCAGCGCCAGACCGGCGCCGACGTAGATCCATACGGTGCGCGCCAGCAGAAACGCCGGGCCACGCTTGGCCAGCAATCGTGCATTGAGCTGCGCCACCAGAATGAAACCCGCCGCGTTGGTGCCGAACAGCCAGCCGAAATGCTCGGCCGGTACGCCATACAGCTTGATGAACACGAACGGTGAACCGGCGATGTAGGCAAACATCCCGGCGATGGCGATGCCACCGGTCAAGGCGTGGCCGAGGAACACCGGATCCGACAACAGTCGACCGTACTGACGCAACGCGCCGGACAACGGTTGACGCGGCACATGGGCCGGCAGACTTTCCGGCAGCCCAAGCGCCACGGCCAAACCCGCCAGTGCACTGAAACCGGTCAACACGAGAAAGATCGACTGCCAGCCCGTGGTGTTGACCAACAGCCCGCCCAGCATCGGCGCAAGAATCGGCGCCAGGCCCATCACCAGCATCAGCTGCGAAAAGACCTTCGCCGAACCCACCGCATCGCATTTATCGCTGACCACCGCGCGGGAGATCACCATCCCTGCGCAACCACCCAGCGCCTGAATGAAGCGTGCACCCATCAACCATTCAAGGTTCGGCGCGTAGGCGCAGGCCAGGGAGGCTGCGGTGAACAGCCCGACACCCGTCAGCAAGGGAATGCGGCGCCCGAAGCGATCCGCTACCGGGCCATAAGCCAACTGACCGATGGACAAGCCAAGGAAATACGCCGCCAGGGTCAGCTGAACGTGTTTTTCATCGGTGCCGAAGGCGAGCGCCATCGCCGGGAAGGCCGGCAGATAGAAATCGATCGCCAGCGGACCGAAGGCGCTCAAGGCGCCAAGAATCAAAATGGTACGGAAATTCATCAGGCATCCAATTGGACAGGGGCGGCAGCCCCACAGTCTAGCCGCGCATGGACGCCTTGAACATTCCGTTAGGTCACTAACTATTAAAAAGCTTCAGGCGACTTTCGCCTCGTAGCCTTCTTCGGTGATCACCGCGATCACCTGATCCGCCGACAAAGCACTCTTGACACCGACTTCTTTCGCGGCCAGATCGATACGCACGCTGGCCGCAGGATCCTTGGCTTGCAGTGCCTCAGTGATGGTTTTGACGCAGTGACCGCAGGACATGCCTTGAACGTTGAACACTTGCATGGGATGACTCCTTGAGTAAGGTTGCGTGCAGTCTCGAGCTTGCCACCATGGCAAGGTCAAGTTCTGAAGTGCGCTGCCGGGCTGGCAATCAACGTCGCGCTCGGCCAAGCTGCGTCTATCAATGACTCGACATCAGGAGATTCAGCCATGCGCTGGTCAGCTCTCAGCCTGTTTGGCTTTCTCAGCCTTTTCGCCGCCGTGCCCTCGGTCAATGCTGCCGGGGAGGACTATGGCGTACTGATCATTTCCCGCGAGCGCCTGGAAGTCGCGACCTCCTGCGAGATTGGTGTGTATATCCAGGATCAGCTGTCGGCGCGGTTATTCCAGGAACAAAGCACCTCGTTCAACCTGCCGCCGGGTAATGTGTCTTTGCGCCTGAAACTGCTGCCGGGGCAAGCCCCCGGTTGCAACCCGGGCATGCTCGCACCGGGTTCGCAGAACATCACGCTCAAGGCCGGTGACGTGCTGAAGTTCCGGATTGCGATGACGCAGGAAGGGATGTACCTGAAACCCACTGCCCTGGACTATTGATGCCGGTCTTTTGATCTGGGACATGGCGCTTGACCTTGCCCGCATGGCAAGGTTGATCCTGTAGTCATCTTCTACTGGGAGCGTGACCGATGTCCGAATCCACCACTTTCGATCTGCCGATTGCCGGCATGACCTGCGCCAGTTGCGCCGGGCGTGTCGAGCGTGCCTTGAGCAAAGTCATCGGCGCCTCCGCCGTCAGTGTCAACCTGGCCACCGAACAGGCCCGGGTTCAAGCGCCCAGCGATAGCCTGCCGGCCTTGATGGACGCCGTGCAGCAGGCGGGTTACAGCGTGCCGCAGCAGACCCTGGAATTGAGCATCGACGGCATGACCTGCGCCTCCTGCGTCGGCCGGGTCGAACGAGCGCTGGCCAAGGTGCCGGGGGTCAAAAGTGTCAGCGTCAACCTCGCCAATGAACGCGCCCACCTTGAACTGCTCGGCCAGATCGATCCGCAAACCTTGATTGGCGCAGTGACCAAGGCGGGCTATAGCGCCAGCGTCTGGGAAGTTGAACACCCACAAACCGACCATCAGCAACAGCGCCTGCACCGCGAGCGCTGGGCTTTGATCATGGCGATTGTCCTCGCCTCGCCGTTGGTGCTGCCAATGTTGCTGCAACCGTTCGGCGTGCACTGGATGCTCCCGGCCTGGGTGCAATTCGCGTTGGCCACGCCGGTGCAATTCATCTTCGGTGCGCGGTTTTATGTGGCCGCCTGGAAAGCTGTGCGGGCCGGTGCCGGCAACATGGATTTGCTGGTTGCGTTGGGCACCAGCGCCGGTTACGGCTTGAGTCTCTACGAATGGGCCACCGCCGCCGGGCGCATGCCGCACCTGTATTTCGAAGCCTCGGCGGTGGTGATTGCCCTGGTGCTGCTGGGCAAATACCTGGAAAGCCGCGCCAAGCGCCAGACCGCCAGTGCCATTCGCGCCCTCGAAGCCTTGCGACCCGAGCGGGCGATTCAGGTGATCGACGGCCACGAGCAGGATGTCGCCATCAGCGCCTTGCGTCTGAATGATCTGGTCATGGTCAAGCCCGGCGAACGCTTCCCGGTGGACGGTGAAGTGGTCGAAGGCCAGAGCCACGCCGACGAAGCGCTGATCAGCGGCGAAAGCCTGCCGGTGCCCAAACAACCCGGCGACAAGGTCACCGGCGGCGCGATCAATGGCGAAGGCCGGTTGCTCGTTCGCACCCTGGCATTGGGCGCGGAAACCGTGCTCGCCCGCATCATCCGCCTCGTCGAAGATGCTCAAGCGGCGAAGGCACCGATCCAGAAGCTGGTGGATAAAGTCAGCCAAGTGTTCGTGCCAACGGTGCTGCTGATTGCGTTGGCAACCTTGATCGGTTGGTGGTTGTACGGCGCGCCGATGGAAACGGCGCTGATCAATGCCGTGGCGGTATTGGTGATCGCTTGCCCGTGCGCGCTGGGGTTGGCCACGCCAACAGCGATCATGGCCGGGACTGGCGTGGCGGCGCGCTACGGGATTCTGATCAAGGACGCCGAAGCGCTGGAGCGCGCGCATGAAGTCAGTGCGGTGGTCTTCGACAAGACTGGCACGCTGACGTCGGGTACTCCGCGCATCGCTCATTTGAGTGCGGTTGATGGTGATGAAGCGCCGCTGCTGCAAATGGCCGGCGCGCTGCAACGGGGCAGCGAACACCCGCTGGCCAAGGCTGTTCTGGATGCCTGCGCCGAGCGTGGATTGGACGTGGCCGATGTCACCGACAGTCAGTCGCTGACCGGGCGCGGCATTGCCGGCACGCTTGATGGTCGTCGCTTGGCTTTGGGCAATCGTCGTCTGCTCGAAGAAAGCAGCTTAAGCGCCGGCTCACTGGCCGACTCCGCAAAAGCCTGGGAAACCGAAGGCCGGACCCTGTCCTGGCTGATCGAGCAAAGCTCCGAGCCACGAGTATTGGGCCTCTTCGCTTTCGGCGACACCCTCAAGCCCGGCGCCCTGCAAGCGGTGCAGCAACTCAACGCCCGCAACATCAGCAGCCACCTGCTGACCGGCGATAACCGTGGCAGCGCCAAAGTCGTCGCCGAAGCGCTGGGTATCACCGATGTTCACGCCGAAGTCCTGCCAGCCGACAAAGCCGCCACCGTCGCCAAACTGAAGAAAACCGGCGTCGTGGCAATGGTCGGCGACGGCATCAACGACGCACCCGCCTTGGCCGCCGCAGACATCGGTATCGCCATGGGGGGTGGCACCGACGTTGCGATGCACGCCGCCGGGATCACCCTGATGCGCGGCGACCCACGGCTGGTGCCGGCGGCGCTGGAGATCAGCCGCAAGACCTACGCGAAGATTCGTCAGAACCTGTTCTGGGCCTTCGTCTACAACCTGATCGGTATTCCGCTGGCAGCATTTGGTTTTCTCAACCCGGTGCTGGCCGGTGCGGCCATGGCGCTGTCGAGCGTCAGCGTGGTGAGCAATGCGCTACTGTTGAAAACCTGGAAACCCAAGGATCTGGAGGACAACCGATGAACATCGGCCAAGCGGCCCGCCAAAGCGGCCTGAGCGCGAAGATGATCCGTTATTACGAATCCATCGGCTTGCTCAAGGCCGCCCATCGTACCGACAGCGGCTATCGGGTTTACGGCGACGACGACCTGCATACCTTGGCGTTCATCAAGCGCTCCCGGGACCTGGGGTTCTCACTGGAAGAGGTCGGCAAACTGCTGACCCTCTGGCAGGACCGCCAACGAGCCAGCGCCGACGTGAAGGCCCTGGCCCGTCAGCACATCGAAGAGCTGAACCAGAAAATCCGCGAACTCGGTCAGTTGCGCGACACGCTGCAGGACCTGGTCGAACACTGCCACGGCGATCACCGTCCCGACTGCCCGATCCTCAAGAATCTGGAGTCGGGCTCCTGCGCACAACCCGCTCGCCCCTGATTGCCAGCCCCTTCACCACCAACAAGGTGGTGAGCGGAATCCCGTGGAACAACAGCACCACGGCACCCGGCGTCCACCACGAATAGAACGGCGCGGCGATCAGCATGCCGATGCCGAACCCGGTCATTTGCAGCAGCGTCAGGAAGCTGAAAATCGGCAGGCGCAGGCTGTCCGGTTCACGCTGCAGGCGCGACATCAGGCCGACTTCCGAGAAACCGTCGCCCAATCCCGCCGGCAGCGAGAACAGCAGCAGCCCGTAAAGGGTCTGCTGCTGGAACATCAGGATGAAGCCGCAGGACATCAGCAACACACCAAAGAAGAATCGCCGCTCCAGGTTCACGTTATCCGAGCCTTTCAGTCGGCTGGCGATGCGCGCGCCGATGAGTTTTCCGCTGGCCCAGACCGCCAACATCAGGCCCAGCGTGGTGCTGGCCGACTCGGGCGTCAGCAGTCTGGAAATAATCGGAAAACCCACGTTGTGCGCGGCACTGCCAAGGGTGTCGGCCATGGCCACCGCGAGCATCGCCGCCACAACTGGCGTACTGCGCAGGCCCTGGAGCAGGGCCGCCCATTCACCACGTTCGTGGGGTGGTTCGGTGCTGGGCGCAGGTTGTGAAAAGCGCAACGGCAAGATGAACAACGCGGCCAGCAGATAAGTGACCACGTTCAATGCAAACACCGTTTCAAAGCCGAATGCTGCCACTAAAAGCCCAGACACCAGACTTCCGCCGACCATGGCTGCCGACGACGCCGAGGTGATCCAGGCGTTGGTCTTGAGCAGGTGTTCGCTTTCGATCAAGAGCGGCAACTGACTGTTGAGGCCGATGGCGAACATCGAGTTGCCGAATCCCAGACCAAAAGCGATCACCGGTAACAGCAGCATCTGCTGGGCGACAGGTAGCACCAGCAGCAGGCCCAGCAGCCCGGCGCGCAACAGGTCGAAGGCAATCAGCGGCAGGCGCCCAGCCCAACGGCGATAAAACGTCGTGCCGATGAGACTGGCGAAGATCCCACCGGCCACGCGGCTAGCGAGGAAGATGCCGACGCTCATGGCGCTGTTGCCGAGCAGGTAGACGTAGGTGGCCAGGGCGACCATGTTGAGGAAGGCACCGAAGTCCGAGACCAGACGGGCGGTGATGATCAGTTGGGCGTTGCGAGGGGATGCGGTGTTCACATTCAATCCTTGAGTGTGGGGAGCAGCAGGGAGAACACAAAATTCTGTTACACCAAAAATCTACTGTGGGAGCGGGCTTGCTCGCGAATGCGGTAGATCAGTCGACATTGATGTTGAATGACACACCGCATTCGCGAGCAAGTCCGCTCCCACACTGGTTCTTCGGTGTTTGGAGGATTCGGGGCAGGCATCTAAAAAAACCCGGCCGAAGCCGGGTTTTTCGTTAACCAATCACTGCATCCAGGGCGGAGGCGGCTCTTCGGTTTTGCCCGGTGGCGCGTCATCTGCCGCGCGCACCGCTTGCTTGCGCTCTTCATCAAGGCGTGCCGCCTCGATTTCGCGCATGATCCCGCCAACATCGGCCAACTCTTCCGGCTCATCGAACTCGCCGGTCAAGATACTGGCCGGGTGCAAGGTGCCGGCTTCGAACAGGGCCCACATTTCCTTGGCGTACTTGGTCTTTTTCAACTCCGGCGCAAACCGCCCGAAGTAGGACGCCATGTTGCCGACATCCCGCTCCAACATGCTGAACGCGTGGTTGTTGCCCGCCGCGTCGACCGCTTGCGGCAGGTCGATGATCACCGGGCCGGTCGGGGTCAGCAGTACGTTGAACTCCGACAGGTCACCGTGCACCAGACCGGTACACAACATCAGCACGATCTGCGAAATCAGGAACGCGTGATATTCGCGCGCCTGATCCGGTTCCAGCACCACGTCGTTCAGACGCGGCGCGGCATCGCCGTACTCGTCGGCCACCAGTTCCATCAACAGCACGCCTTCAAGGAAGTCGTAAGGCTGAGGAACCCGGACGCCAGCACCGGCCAGACGGAACAACGCCGCCACTTCGGCATTCTGCCAGGCGTCTTCGGTTTCTTTCTTGCCGAACTTGGAGCCCTTGGCCATCGCTCGAGCCTGACGGCTGTTGCGCACCTTGCGGCCTTCCTGATACTCGGCCGCCTGACGGAAACTGCGTTTATTCGCCTCCTTGTAGACCTTCGCGCAACGTAACTCGTTGCCGCAGCGCACCACATAAACAGCTGCTTCTTTACCACTCATGAGTGGGCGCAGCACCTCGTCGACCAGACCGTCCTCGATCAGGGGTTCAATGCGTTTTGGAGTCTTCATCAGCTTTTATTGGGGGTCCTTTATTACCAAACACGCGAAAGTCATTCGTTATACGGCAATCCAGTCATTCGGGGGAGGGGTTGCCGACCTATGAACGTTCCAGTGACCGTCAACAAGCACACAATGTGCCGGTTTAATCAGTCAACAACCGCCGGTCGTCATCGGCCACCACAGATCATAGCTGACCCTGCGTCACTTGTTGCTGAAGGGCTAAGCGGGTATTTGCGACAGTAGCTGACATCTCGATTCATACCCTTCGTAGGATTTTTCTTAATAGGCCTAAATTTCCGCCTCCATCAGCCGAAGTCATCAGTGACAAAGTGATTTGTCCGACAATCGTTCTGCCAATAATCCGCGAGTCATCTGCACTGCGTGGGCCTACAAGAAAAATCTGGAGCGCGGATGAACATCAAACAGAAGTTGACCTGGGCGTTTGCAATCATCGCCTGCTTGCCGGTGGTGCTGGTCGCTACCCTGGTTGTGCTGAACTTGCGCAGTGATGCCAAGGACAGTTTCGTCGACGGCAGTGGCCGCGAGATTCGTCAGGTCAGCAACGCCATGCAACTGTTCTTTGACGGCATCAGCCAGAACGTGGATTACCTGGCGACCCAACCACTGATCAAGAACTCCGACGACAGCCTCAAGACCTACATGAGCTTCAACGCTGAGAGCATTCCTCAAGGCGAGATGGACAAGAAGGTCTTCGGCCTCCTTCAGGACCTGGGTAACAGTCACCCGTCCTACGCCTATGCCATCCTCGGCACCGCGGCGGGCGGTTATGTGTCCTGGCCGGACGATGCGAAGCTGAGCAACTACGACCCGCGCCAGCGCCCGTGGTACAAGGCTGCCCAGGCCAAACCGGGCAAGCCGTTGCGCACTGAGGCCTATTACTGGGCCCAGGATGACGTGACGTACGTCAGTACCGTGCGCACCATCGACAACAAATTGGGCACTAATGGCGGCGTGGTCAGCATCGACGTGACGCTCAAGCAGCTCACTGAAATCGTCAAACAGATCAAGCTCGGTGAAACCGGCTACCTGATGCTGCTGGAAAACACCGGCACCGTGCTGGTCGATCCGAAGCAACCGGAACACAACTTTAAAGCGCTGAGCAGCCTCGGCGACGGCTACGCGCAACTGGCCAAGGCCGGCAAAGGGCTTGTGGAAGTCGAGCTGAACGGCGAACGCTACATGGCCAACGTCTGGCCGTCGGAGCAGCTGGGCTGGACCTTTATCGGCCTGATCAAGCAGACCGACGTGATGAGTTCGGCCACTCAACTGACCTGGCTGATCGCGATCATCGCCGCCGTGCTGGCCGTGTTCTTCGCCATCGTCGGCGCCAGTTTCGCCAGCCTCATCGTGCGGCCGATCCGCAGCGTGGCCAGCGGCCTGGAAGGCATCGCCCAAGGTGAAGGCGACCTGACCAAGAACCTGCAAATCCGTGGCAGCGACGAAACCGCGCAACTGGCCAACTGGTTCAACCAGTTTTTGGCGGCAATTCGCAACCTGATTCAGAGCATTGGCGGCGCTGCGACCAAGATCCTCGCCACCTCCAAGAGTTCGACCCAGGTCTCCAGCGACATGGCCGAAGCGGCCGGGCGTCAGCGTGAAGCGGTGGACATGGTTTCCACGGCGTTCCACGAAATGGTCGCCACCGCCAACGAAGTCGCGCGCTCTTGTAGCCAGGCGGCGGAATCGGCCGACAGCGGCCAGCGTCAGGCGCGTGAAGGTCAGCAGCAGATTGATGCGGCCGTGACCAGCGTTGATCGCTTGAGCCAGGAAATCGAACAGTCGGCCCAGTCGATGCAACAGCTTGAGCGCGACAGCAACGACATTCAGTCAATCCTCGGGACCATTCGCTCGATTGCCGAACAGACCAACCTGCTGGCGCTGAACGCCGCTATTGAAGCAGCGCGGGCCGGTGAACAGGGTCGTGGGTTTGCGGTGGTGGCCGATGAAGTTCGGGCGCTGGCCAAACGCACGGCGGATTCCACGGCGGAAATCGACGGTTTGCTGGGCAACCTCGCCAAACGCACCAGTCAGGTGACTCAGCAAATGCATGCGAGCCTGGAAGTGTCCCAGCAATCGGTGACGCGGATCGGTGAAGCACGCAGCAGCTTCGGGCTGATTCGGGAATCGGTGGACGTGATCCGCGACATGAACACCCAGATCGCTACCGCGGCGGAAGAACAGCATCAGGTGGCTGAAGACATCAATCGGCACATCAGCCAGATTCATGGTGACGCGCAGTTGGTGGCGGAACTGGCGAACTCGGCGCGGCTGGATTCGCAGAGTCTGGCGGGGCTTTCGAATGAGTTGGATGGGTTGGTGCGCCGCTTCAGAACCTAAAGATCAAAAGATCGCAGGCTTCGCCAGCTCCTGCATGGGATCGATATTCACCTGAGCCGAGCTTGCTCGCGATGGGGCCCGCCCGGCCAGCCTCTAATGCCCGGCCTGCCACGGTTTCCCCAACGACACCGGCGCATACAACCGTGTGCGCAACGCATTTCGCGACAACAGCACCAACACCACAATGGTCGCGACATACGGCAGCATCGCCAGCAGACTCGACGGAATCGCCAGCCCCAACCCCTGCGCCACCAAATGCAGGATGCTGGCGAGTCCGAACAGATACGCCCCTAGCAGCAACCGCCACACCCGCCAACTGGCAAACACCACCAGCGCCAGGGCAATCCAGCCGCGCCCGGCGCTCATGTTCTCCGCCCACATCGGCGTGTAAGCCAGCGACAGATACGCCCCGGCCAATCCAGCCATCGCCCCACCAAACAGCACCGCCAGCGTGCGCACGCCCAACACCGGCAAGCCCATGGCACTGGCTGCATCCGGGTTTTCTCCAACGGCTTGAATGATCAGCCCGACGCGACTTTTCACAATCACCCAGGCCATCAGCGCAAACAACGCGAACGACACATACACCAACAGATCCTGCGCAAACAGCATCCTCCCGATCAGCGGGATTTCACTCAAATAAGGAATCGCCACCGGCTCGAAACCTGCCAGCGGTTTACCGACCCACGCCGCGCCAACAAACGTCGACAGGCCCACACCGAAGATCGTCAGCGCCAACCCGGTGGCCACCTGATTGGCGTTGAACACCAGCGCCACCAACGCAAATAACGACGACAACAGCATCCCGGCAAGCATCGCCAGCAAGACGCCGAGCCACAGGTTGCCGCTGTTCAGGGCGACGATAAAACCGATCACCGCACCAAATAGCATCATCCCTTCCTGGCCGAGGTTCAGAACGCCGCTCTTCTCGCAGATCAATTCACCCAACGCCACCAACAGCAGCGGCGTGCCGCAACGGACCATGGCGTAGAAAATGTTGCTCAGCAGATCGATATCCATCACAGCGCTCCTGCTTGTACGGCGGTGGCTTGTGCACGACGGGACCAGCGCAGGTTCAAGCGCGGTCGGTAGAGAATCAGCACGTCACTGGCCAGCAGGAAAAACAGCATCATTCCCTGGAACAATTGGGTGATCGCTTGCGGCAGATTCATGCTCATCTGCGCGTTCTCGCCGCCGATGTACAGCAGCGCCATCAGCAGGCTGGAAAACAGAATACCGATGGGGTTGAGTCGCCCGAGAAACGCCACGGTGATCGCGGCATAGCCGTAACCCGGCGAGACCTGTGGCACCAATTGGCCGATCGGCCCGGTGACTTCACACACCCCGGCGAGCCCCGCCAACCCTCCGCTGATCAACAGCGCCAGCCAGATCAGCCGCTTCTCGCGAAAGCCGACGAACCCAGCTGCGCGCTTGTCCAGCCCGAGCACTTTGATCTGGAACCCGATAAAGCCTTTCTGCAGCAACACCCACACCGCCACCAACGCGAGCAAGGCGAAATACACGCCTGCGTGAACCCGACCGTCCTCCATCAACAAAGGCAAACGGCTGGCATCGCCGAACATCGCCGACTCGGGAAAGTTGAACCCGGCCGGATCCTTCAGCGGCCCATGCACACAGAACAGCAACAGGTTCAGGGCGATGTAATTGAGCATGATGCTGGTGAGGATTTCATTGGCGTTGAAACGCGTGCGCAACCACGCCGTCAGCCCGGCCCATGCGGCGCCGGCGAGGGTGCCGACGAGCAGGATCGACACCAGCGCCCAGCGACTTTGCAGGCCGATGATGTTCACCGCCAACGCACTGCCGGCCAGCGCGCCAAGCAGCAACTGACCTTCGGCGCCGATGTTCCAGATGCGTGCTTGATACGCCACCGCCAGCCCCAACGCACAGAGCAGAATCGGCAGCGCTTTGACCAATAGTTCGGAGACGCCATACAGGTCGCTGATCGGTGCGATCAGCAAGGTGTGGAGAGTGAGTAGCGGATCATGCCCCAGTGCGATAAACAGCAACGAGCCACAGCCCAACGTCAGGACAGCCGCCAGCAACGGCGAGCACCACAACATCAAACGCGATTGCTGGCCACGGGGTTCGAGAGAAAACAACATGTGAAACTCCGTTAAACCGTTGCACGTGATTGAGGGGCGTCGAATTGGCCGGCCATCCAGCCGCCGACATCGATCAGTCGCGTGTCGACCGTGGCCTTGAGCGGCGACAATCGACCGCTGCACAAAGCGCCGAGGCGGTCGCTGATCTGGAACAGTTCGTCGAGGTCTTCGGAGATCACCAGGATCGCCGCGCCGGTGTCGCGCAAGGCAATCAGCGCCCGGTGAATGGTCGCGGCAGCGCCGACGTCCACGCCCCAGGTCGGGTGCGCGGCCACCAGCAGTTTGGGTTGTTGGAGGATTTCCCGGCCGAGGATGAATTTCTGCAAGTTGCCGCCAGACAGGCTGCGGGCGGGTGTCTGGGTGTTGGGCGTCTTCACCCCGAATCGATGGATGATTTCTTCGGCCAAGGTTTCGACCTTGCCGCGCTGGATCAGGCCGTTGCTGACCAGCCCTTGTTGAAAGGCAGTGAGCAGGGCGTTGTCCGCCAGGCTCAAATCCGGCACCGCGCCATGGCCCAGACGTTCAGCGGGGACGAAGGCCAGGCCCAGTTTGCGCCGTGCATCCGGCCGCAAGTGTGCCACCGGTTGCCCGGCGAAACTGATCGTTGCGCCGTTGTTGCGGCTTAGAGGTTCTTCGCCGCTGAGCAGGGCTAGCAACTCATCCTGACCATTGCCCGCGACCCCGGCGATGCCGACGACTTCGCCACTGCGCACTTGCAGGTCAATGTCATTCAGGGAGCAGCCGAACGGGTCAGGGTTGTGCCAGGACAATCCCGTCACGTTCAGGAATGCATTAGCGCCAGTGACTTTCGGATAATCCGTAATCAGCGCAGCGGCTTCGCCAACCATCAACTGCGCCAGTTGCCGATCCGAACACTCGGCCGGCACGCAATGCCCGGCCACTCGACCGCCGCGCAACACCGTGGCGCTATGGCACAACGCGCGAACTTCACCGAGTTTGTGGCTGATAAACAGAATGCTGCAGCCCTCGGCAGCCAGTCGGCGCAAGGTGACGAACAATTCGTCGGCTTCCTGCGGGGTCAGTACCGAGGTTGGCTCATCGAGAATCAGCAGGCGGATGTCCTGCATCAGGCAACGAATGATTTCCACCCGCTGGCGTTCACCGATCGACAGGCTGTGGACAAGTCGCTCCGGTTCCAGCGCCATGCCGTAGCGCCGGGAGACTTCACGAATTTTCGGCTCAAGCTGTTTCGGTGTACCAGCCGCCGCGCCCATGGCCAGGGCAATGTTCTGCGCCACGCTAAGCGTCTCGAACAGCGAGAAATGCTGGAACACCATGCCGATTCCAAGACCCCGAGCCTGAGCCGGGTTGCGCATCGTCACGGGTTGCCCTTGCCAGATCATCTCTCCCGAGTCCGCATGGGTGACGCCGTAGATGATCTTCATCAGCGTACTTTTGCCCGCGCCGTTTTCGCCAAGCAGGGCATGGATTTCGCCAGGGGCTATGCTCAAGTCGATGGCATCGTTGGCCAGGCAACCGGGGTAGCGCTTGCTAATTCTGCGCAGTTGCAGACGAGGTGTTGGATCGGAGATCGGCACGGGGTTGGGTATGACAGGCTCGGGTCGATTGAAGGGATGCCGGTGGATAAAGCAATTTCCTGGCCATTGAGTCAGGAAAAATCAAAAGCGTTACAGATAAAGGCTTTGAGGGCGGCGCCTCGCCCTATATCGATCCCGACCCCGGCACCACTTGAGGGCAAAGCCGTTGATCAGGCTCCGGTTTTGCTCGGAGTGTTTGGTCAAAAAACGAGCAACTGACGGCAAGCCATACCGGACAGGGGGCGGCGACAGCCATGAACGGGTTATCCACAGATTGCTCCACAGTATTTGTGCGCAAGCCCGAAGCTCGGGCATAAGCACTGCGTAGCTTTCTTCTAAAGGTGATAAACCGCTCTAACTGATTGTTTTTACGTGGAATTAGCTTTTTTGATGGCGGATTGGTCGAAAAGTGAGCAAAGACCGCAAAGCCGCATTACAGAAGGGTTACAGCCGGGTGTGCTCAGGTTATCCACAGCCGGGTGCACAGTAGATGTGGGCAAATGAACCGGTTCGACGAAAGGGCTGTGAACGTTGTTGGTGCGATTAGTGCTGCAACAAAATGCGCCCGCGGCTCAAATCCGCCAGCTGCGTTTGCAGGGTATCGATCTGGCTTTCGCCGATCGCCAATTGCAGCTCTACGCCATTGGCGGTGAACGTTTCTTCCACAACCAATCCACCCAGTTCCGCCACCCGAAGTTTCACCAGCGGCAACTCACCAAAAGCACAAGCGCAACTCACCGGCACCCGACTGATCAACTCAACCTTCGCCGCGGCTTGCAGGCACTTGTTGGCGCCGCCGCCATACGCCCGGGCGAGGCCCCCGGTGCCGAGTTGAATGCCGCCATACCAACGAATCACCAGCACCGCGACCCGATCGCAATCCTGCGCGTCGATTGCCGCCAGAATCGGTCGGCCAGCGGTGCCGCCGGGCTCGCCATCGTCAGTGCTGCGGTAGTGGTCGCCAAGCTTCCAGGCCCAGCAATTGTGCGAGGCATTCAAATCGCTGTGCTGTTCGATGAACGCCTGGGCTTCAGCAGGGCTGTTGATCGGCGCGGCGAAGGTGATGAAGCGGCTTTTGCGAATCTCTTCGCGGAACTCGCAAAAACCGCTGAGGGTAAAAGGCATAGTGTCTTAGATCGTTGGCGTCAGGCCGCAGCCCTTGAGAATGATGCGGATCAGGTTGTTGCTGGCGTCTTCCATGTCCTGCTTGGTCAACTTGGTGCGACCGCTGACACGGCAGATCTGCGTGGCGAAATCGGCGTAATGCTGGGTACTGCCCCACAACAGGAAGATCAGGTTTACCGGGTCGACCGGGTCCATTTTTCCGGCGTCGATCCACGCTTGGAACACGCCCGCCCGACCCTGGAACCAGGCGCGATAGTCCTGGTTGAAATACTCGGTCAGGCATTCGCCGCCGCTGATGACTTCCATCGCGAAGATCCGCGAGGCTTGCGGCTGACGACGGGAGAATTCCATCTTGGCGCGGATGTAACGCGTCAGCGCTTCGGCCGGATCATCCTCGGCAGTCAGGGTGTTGAAGGTGCTGTCCCACAACTGGAGGATGTTGCTCAACACCGCCACGTACAAACCGAGTTTGTTGGTGAAGTAGTAATGCAGGTTTGCCTTGGGCAACCCGGCATTCAGGGCGATGGTGTTCATGCTGGTGCCTTTGAACCCGTGACGGGCGAACTCGTCTTCGGCGGCTTTGATGATGGTCTCTTCGTTCTTCTGACGAATGCGGCTGGCAGGTTTGCCGCCGTGAGCGGGGACTTCAAAGGTCATAGGCACTTCCGGACAAGTGGGTGGGTGCAACCAGTGCGTTGATAGCGCACCCACAGGCATCAGACAAGTCCTGACGCGATAAAACCTAGCGTGTCGCAGCCAGACTCTCCAGAAAACTTTCCAGCACCAAATGCGGGCGACGGCCCTTGCGGGTGACTGATGCGAGGCTCAGGTCATAAAAACGCACCATTGGTTTCAACGCGCGCAATCGGCCTTGCTGCACCCAGAGGCTGGCGTAGTGGTCCGGCAGATAGCCGATGTAGCGTCCGGTCAGGATCAGGAACGCCATGCCTTCACGGTCCGAGGCACTGGCGGTGCAATTGAGCGCCTGGTAGTGGGCCTGGATTTCCGCGGGCAAACGGAAAGTCGGCGCGATCGCGTCCTGGCTATTGAGGCGCTCGTCATCCAGTTGTTTATCGTCGACATAAAACAACGGATGACCGACCGCGCAATACAGTAGCGAGCGTTCGCTATAGAGCGGCTGATATTCCAGCCCCGACAGCGCGCTGGCTTGCGGCACCACGCCGACATGCAATCGACCGTCGAGCACGCCTTGTTCGACTTCATTGGGCGCGATCATGCGGATCTGAATCTGCACGTCCGGCCCGCGTTCCTTCAATTGCGCCAAGGCGTGGGTGATGCGCATGTGGGGCAGGGTGACCAGGTTGTCGGTCAGGCCGATGGTCAATTCGCCGCGCAGATGTTGGTGCAAGCCGTTGACCTCGGTGCGAAAACTTTCCAGCGCGCTTAATAGCTGCAAGGCCGATTGGTAAACCTCGCGACCTTCTTCTGTCAGGGAAAACCCGGCGCGACCCCGTTGGCATAAACGCAGACCGAGGCGCTGTTCCAGATCGCTCATTTGCTGGCTGATGGCCGAGCGCCCGATCCCCAGCACCGATTCCGCTGCCGAGAAGCCGCCGCACTCCACCACACTGCGAAAAATCCGAAGCAGGCGGATATCAAAGTCACTGACTTGCGCCAGCGGATCGGGGCGACGGCTGCTCATGCTGTAATTGCTCAAAGTTTAGTGGTGAACTGACTGAACGTTAGAAAAGTTGGATTTCACCGACTTTATCCCCGTGGCAATTTAGCTGCAAGAACGCTTTTGATCTCTATGCCGCTTATTGCCCTGCGAGGTTTTCCCTATGAACTTGCCTGAAAACAACCCGACTTCCCTGGCCAGCCAGCTCAAGCTCGATGCTCACTGGATGCCCTACACCGCCAACCGCAATTTCCAGCGCGATCCGCGACTGATCGTGGCGGCTGAAGGCAGTTGGCTGACAGATGACAAGGGCCGCAAGGTTTACGACTCGCTCTCTGGTTTGTGGACCTGCGGCGCGGGGCATACCCGTAAGGAAATTCAGGAAGCGGTCGCCAAGCAATTGGGCACCCTCGATTACTCGCCAGGTTTCCAGTATGGCCATCCGCTGTCGTTCCAGCTGGCTGAGAAAATCACCGACCTGACCCCGGGCAATCTCAATCATGTGTTCTTCACTGACTCGGGCTCCGAGTGCGCTGACACGGCGGTGAAGATGGTTCGTGCTTACTGGCGTCTGAAAGGCCAGGCCACCAAGACCAAGATGATCGGCCGTGCCCGTGGTTATCACGGCGTGAACATCGCCGGCACCAGCCTCGGTGGCGTGAACGGCAACCGCAAAATGTTCGGTCAGGCGATGATGGACGTCGATCATCTGCCGCACACCTTGCTGGCGAGCAATGCCTATTCTCGTGGCATGCCGACAGAGGGTGGTATCGCCTTGGCGGATGAGCTCCTCAAGTTGATCGAACTGCATGACGCTTCGAACATCGCTGCGGTATTCGTCGAGCCAATGGCCGGTTCCGCTGGCGTACTGGTTCCGCCACAGGGTTACCTCAAGCGTCTACGGGAGATCTGCGATCAGCACAACATCCTGCTGGTGTTCGACGAAGTGATCACCGGTTTTGGCCGTACCGGCTCGATGTTCGGCGCCGACAGCTTCGGCGTGACCCCGGACCTGATGTGCATCGCCAAGCAAGTTACTAACGGCGCGATTCCGATGGGCGCGGTGATTGCCAGCTCCGAGATCTACCAGACTTTCATGAACCAGGCGACGCCGGAGTACGCGGTGGAATTCCCGCACGGCTACACCTATTCCGCGCACCCGGTGGCTTGCGCCGCTGGCCTGGCAGCACTCGATCTGCTGCAAAAGGAAAACCTGGTACAGAGCGTGGCCGAAGTCGCACCACACTTCGAAA
Organism: Pseudomonas sp. ANT_J28; assembly: GCF_008370005.1. NCBI lineage: Bacteria > Pseudomonadati > Pseudomonadota > Gammaproteobacteria > Pseudomonadales > Pseudomonadaceae > Pseudomonas > Pseudomonas sp. ANT_J28. The sequence continues at coordinate 2,032 of NZ_VOBM01000058.1, read as the reverse complement.
ATGCGCTGCACGGTTTGAAGGGTTCGAAAAACATCATCGATATCCGTAACTACGGCTTGGCCGGTGCGATCCAGATCGCGCCTCGTGACGGCGACGCCATCGTGCGTCCGTTCGAAGCTGGTATGGCGCTATGGAAAGCCGGGTTCTACGTGCGCTTCGGCGGCGACACCCTGCAGTTCGGCCCAACCTTCAACAGCAAGCCGCAAGACCTTGATCGTCTGTTCGACGCGGTCGGCGAAGTGCTGAAAAAAATCGACTGATTTTCCCTCTATATAAAAGGCGCCCTTTAAAGGGCGCCTGTGGACAACTTTCCAGGAGCCCCGCATGAGCCTTATCCCGCATTTGATCAATGGCGAACTGGTGACCGAAGACGGTCGCACAGCTGACGTGTTCAACCCGTCTACCGGCCAGGCGATCCACAAGCTGCCATTGGCCAGCCGCGAAACCATTCAAAAAGCCATCGACTCGGCCAAGGCTGCGTTCCCGGCTTGGCGCAACACTCCGCCGGCCAAGCGTGCTCAGGTGATGTTCCGCTTCAAGCAATTGCTGGAGCAGAACGAAGCGCGTATTGCTCAGCTGATCAGTGAAGAGCACGGCAAGACCCTGGAAGATGCTGCCGGTGAACTCAAACGTGGAATCGAGAACGTCGAGTTCGCTTGCGCAGCACCGGAAATCCTCAAGGGCGAGTACAGCCGTAACGTTGGCCCGAACATTGATGCTTGGTCGGACTTCCAGCCGCTAGGCGTGGTGGCTGGTATTACGCCGTTCAACTTCCCGGCCATGGTGCCGCTGTGGATGTATCCGCTGGCGATCGTCTGCGGCAACTGCTTCATTCTCAAGCCTTCCGAGCGTGATCCAAGCTCCACGCTGTTGATTGCTCAATTGTTGTTGGAAGCCGGTCTGCCAAAAGGCGTGCTGAGCGTAGTGCACGGCGACAAGGTTGCGGTGGACGCGCTGATCGAAGCGCCGGAAGTCAAAGCGTTGAGCTTCGTTGGTTCGACGCCGATTGCCGAATACATTTACGCCGAAGGCACCAAGCGCGGCAAACGCGTTCAGGCACTGGGTGGCGCGAAGAACCATGCGGTGCTGATGCCGGATGCGGATCTGGATAACGCGGTCAGCGCATTGATGGGCGCGGCTTATGGTTCTTGCGGTGAACGTTGCATGGCGATCTCGGTGGCTGTGTGCGTCGGTGACCAGGTGGCGGATGCGCTGGTGGCCAAGTTGGTGCCGCAAATCAAGGCGCTGAAAATCGGTGCGGGTACGACCTGTGGTCTGGACATGGGGCCGCTGGTTTCCGGTCAGGCTCGCGACAAAGTCAGTGGCTATATAGAAGACGGTGTTTCTTCTGGTGCTTCCTTGGTGGTCGACGGTCGTGGTCTGAGCGTGGCCGGTCATGAGGAAGGCTTCTTCCTGGGAGGCTGTCTGTTCGACAACGTCACACCAGAAATGCGTATCTATAAAGAAGAGATCTTCGGGCCGGTGCTGTGCGTTGTCCGGGTTAACAGCCTGGAAGAGGCGATGCAGCTGATCAACGACCACGAGTATGGCAACGGCACCTGCATCTTTACTCGTGATGGGGAAGCGGCGCGGTTGTTCTGCGACGAGATCGAAGTCGGTATGGTCGGCGTCAACGTACCGTTGCCGGTACCGGTGGCCTATCACAGCTTTGGTGGCTGGAAGCGCTCGCTGTTCGGCGACTTGCATGCGTATGGTCCGGATGGCGTGCGTTTCTACACACGTCGCAAGGCTATTACTCAGCGCTGGCCACAACGGGCGAGCCATGAAGCTTCGCAGTTCGCATTCCCTAGCTTGTAAGTAGAAGGGAAGAAGGCCGGCCCCTTAGGGCCGGCCTTCGCGTTTCAGGGGCTTTTTCACCTATATGACAGAATTGTGAAAATAGGTGTTGACGGCAGATTCTGGAAGTCTATAATTCGCCCCACTTCCGGCGCAGTCGAAACGGAAAACTCCTTGGTAAACAATGAGTTATGCAGTTTTCGACAGCGAGTTGCTTCAGGTCATCGAAGCCCAG
>NZ_VOBM01000057.1:0-30829 GCF_008370005.1 Pseudomonas sp. ANT_J28 | reverse complement strand
GAAGAAGACAGGGATTGATCAATCGAACTATGATTTTTCATGGACTCGCCCTCGCTGTCGTTGGCTGTTTAGACTGCCACCGTGGCGCATTGACGCCTCGGCTTGGGCGAGTCCATCCAATTACAAAAGCTGCGTTTAATCATCCGGCATTTCAGGCGGCTTGGCGGGCTTCGCCGGTTTGCCTGGTTTTGCGCCCTTGGCGCCCTTTGCACCGTTGACCGGTTCAGCCGCTTCAACAGGGGTCGCGACCGTCGGCGCTGCGGCTTCTTTTTCGGTCGCTGGCAGGGCGTCGATCGTGTCGAAAATTTTCTTCAAATCGACCGATTTTGATTCATCCCCCGAACTTTCAAACTTCTTTTCCCCGTCCTTGCCCACCAGAATGACTTTGCTCTTCGCGCCGGCACCCAACTTGAGCGAGCGGATCAATGCCGCCGTGTCTTGTGGCCCCAGGTCTTTGCCCTCGCGCTGGCCCATCAAATTGAGCACGGTGTACAGGACCATGTTTCGCTCGGTGAACCCCTTGCGATTGGCCGGCTCATCCAGCGACTTTTTCAGGCTGACCCACGTGGGATCGACCGTACTTGGAGCGATGACTATCAACGGCCGGGACCTGCCCTTGTCCATATCCAGCGGTGAGCCGTCATCGGCAGCGAACAAGGGGCCGGCGAAAGCCAGCAGGGTAGTCAGGGTCAATGACCTGATGAGCATGCGCATCTCCTTTTGATATCCACGCTCTAATGATTGCGCATCGCGGTGTTCGTTCCGGGTGACGCACCGCAATTGTGTCTCGCCTTGCCCCAAGCTTAGGTCAGGGCGGTCATTGCGCAACAGGCTGAGCTAATCTCATAGCTCAACAACCAAGCCCTGATCCGCCGTGAGGACCTCTGCATGAGCGCTCAGTTGAACCACACCATCGTCTGGTGTCGCGACAAGCAGATATCAGCCAACTATCTGGCAGACATCCTCGGTCTGCCCTGCCCCGAACCCTTTGGCCCGATGCTGATCGTCAAGTTCGACAACGGTGTGTCGCTGGACTTCTACGACAATGACCCGCCGATTGCCTCCCAGCACTACGCGTTTTTGATCGGTGACGACGATTTCGATGCGGCCTTCGCCCGCCTGCAAGCCCGAAAGCAAGCCTGGTGGGCCGACCCCGGCAAACAACGATCGAACGAGATCAACGATTACGGCGGTGGCCGGCGGGTTTATTTCGATGACCCGGACGGGCATCTGCTGGAGATTCTGACCCGGGCCTAAGCCGCGCCCGCCACCAGCGCCGGAATGGAAAAGGTAAACACACTACCCATCCCCGGTTCGCTCTCGGCCCAAAGCTCTCCACCATGGGCCTGCACAATGCTGCGGCAGATGTACAAACCCAAGCCACTGCCGTTGGGATTACCGTCACGAACCGACCAGTAGCGGTCGAAAATGTGCGGCAAATGCACGGCGTGGATACCCCCGCCATTGTCGCGTACCGAGATCAGCACCTTGCCGTCTACCTGGCGGGCGCTGAGGTCGATACGCCCGCCTGACGGGGTGAATTTAATCGCGTTGTCCAGCAGGTTCGACAGCACCTGAAACAGCCGCTGGGGGTCGGCGTCGATGCTCAGCCCTTCTGCGCTGGTGCAGTTGAGTTCGATGTTTTTGTGAGACGTTAGCGTCACCAGCAACGAACAGGCTTCCTCAAGCAAATCGACCACATCCAACGGCTTGCACGCCAGTGGGTACTTGCCTGCATCGAGTTTCGACTTGTCCAGCAAATCGGCAATCAGGGCGTTCATCCTTGCGGTGGCTTCCTCCATGGTGCCCAGGGCTGCGCTCAGGCGCACGGTATGCTTGCCTTCGTCCTTGGCGACCAGGCGCTGCATCATTCCGCATTGCATGATGATAATGGTCATGGGATTGCGCAGGTCATGGGACACCACTGCCACCAACTCATCACGCTCCCGGACCGCTTCGTGCTCGCGTAGCACCTGACGGGCGAGGTCGTTTTCGATGGCACTGCGGCGCAGTTCTCTGACCGCATAAGCATCCGCCGTGCTCCATTCCTGCGCCCTTCCCTCCACTTGCTGTTCCCACAGCGCAAAGGAGGTACGTGGTTGCAGACGGTTGTCGGTCCCTGCACTGAAATGCTCATCAGGGTTGCCACTCCACTTCATGCTGGAGCGCAGTTGCGGGCGGAACCACAGGACGCCGTTGTCCACCGGCTTGGGCAGTACGAAAGCCAGCAGACCGCTGGCCACGTCACTGTAGAGCGCGCTGGCACCGTGTTGCCCCTGAAGGTGGTCGGTCAACAGCGGCTCGCCGCTTTCCAGGCATTGCTCGCGCACCCACAAGTAAAGGGCGCGTACCTGCTCAACCGTCGGGCATTCACCGAACAGCTGCAAGCGGTCTTCGATCAATACGGCGACGCCACTGGCCCCGGTCAAGTCCTGCAATGGCGCCGGGTGATTGACCAGCCCCTCCAGCACATCGCTGTCAGCCAGGCGCATTGCAGCGGTCAGTTCATTGAGCAGCCGGGATTTCTGTTCACGCTGACGCTGCTCGTCCCGGGTTTGCAGGGCCGTGATCTGCACGCTGAGCAATTGGGCGATCGCGGCGCACATCGTGCGCACCGAGTGACTGACCAGCAATGGTTCAGGATGGGCGCACGTGATCAGTCCCCAAAGCTGATCGTTCTCCAGCAGTGACAGGCTCATGGAGGCTCGCACGCCCATGTTTTCCAGGTACTGGCAATGCACCGGCGACACGCTGCGCAGGACCGAAAAACCCAGATCCAGAGGCTGCCCGGTGTCAGGGCGCAACACCGGAAGAATCGGCACCGGCACATACCGCGCATCCGGGATCACCCGGATCCAGTTCAGGCGATACAGCTCACGGGCCTGCGCTGGAATGTCCGAGGCGGGGAAACATTGCCCTAGGTAACCGGGCAGAACACCGCCCAGTGCCTCGCTGATGACTTGCCCATGCCCCGCCGGCTGGAAACGATAAATCATCACCCGGTCGAAGCCGGTCAGGCGGCGGATTTCATCGACACTGACGGTGTACAAGTCCTCCAGCGTGCTAGCTGCTTGCATCCGTCGCAGGGCCCGAAGCAGGATGCCGGTGTTGTCCGGCGTAGCGTCATGCAACGGCTCCAGCTCAAGAATAATCACACCGTCACGTCGGTTGAGCGATCCGTTGAACCGCTGCGCCCCTATCTCCAGCAACAACGGATTGGCTTCCTCCAGATCATTCAACAACAGCGCCTGGCGAACCTGCTCTGTCGCCGCAGTACCCGACAGCAGCGCCAAGGGTTGCTGCAATAAAGCCGCCGCCGTCTGACCGAGCAACGCAGCACAGTTGCGGCTGATCTGCTGGATGATCAACCCAGGCTCACTCAGGGTCAGCAGAACGCCGTGGGGCTGGATCGACCCCGGAATCCGGATCGCTTCGCTGGCGCAGTCGGCGAGCGCGGCGTCGAGTTGCTCATCATTGAGGCGGTTCATACCAATACCTCGCAGTGCTCGAGCCAACCTTCGAAGGCCTCGAAAGTCGCTTGGGCCGCAACCACCGACTCCGCTCGTTCAACGGGATCACACACCTCATACAGGCACGCCAGGAAACCGCGCCACATCAGCAAGGTCGACGTGCCATACACCGCAAAAAACCGCCCGCCCTTGTGTTCATCGACACCGAGGCGCGAGTACAGGCCGTTGCGCAGCGATTGCCCACCCAGCGTCGCGCCTTCCAGGACGTACAACACGCCCAGCACCTCGGCAATGGAGCGGGGTTGAAGGGAAAACGGCCAGAGGGGGATGGCATCGATGGCGGCAGCGTCCAGACCCAAGGCATACAGATCGGCTTCAAGCGACGGGGTTTTGCTACGCATCAGCCAGTCCAGACCGGGAATGGTCATCGCCACCTGAAACAGCAGGTTTTCCAGCGGCCGATAAAAGCCGTAGTAGGCCTCGATCAGGCGGGTATAGAGCAATAAATCGGCGGTGGAAAACGGAATGCGTTTTTCCAGCAATTGATGCTGCCGGGTCGTGGCGGTGCGCAGCTCACTGAGAATCAGCGGCAGGTTTTTGGGCGGGGCGGTCACGACAGTGTGTCGAAGCAATACCCGGCTTCGCGGCTTTGATATTCGGCGATTAACGTGGACACGTGCCACCTCTTGTCGATCACGGGGAAATGCCCACAGGTCATTCACGGGTGAATGAAGGCTGGCTTTCCACCGTAGCACCTATGCGGTGCAGGAGGTGGTTTGTTTCTGGGACGGGCGGAATCAGAACGCCAGTTTGTACCCGATCAGCACCAGCATCGTGGCCAGGCAAGGTCGCAGCACTTCATCGGAGATGCGGCCAGTCAGGTGGCTGCCCAGGTAAATCCCCGGCAGCGAACCGATCAGCAAATAACCCAGCACGTGCCAATCCATGTTGCCCATGCTCGCATGGCCGAGGCCGGCAACCAGGGTCAGCGGTACGGCGTGCGCGATTTCCGTGCCCACCAGGCGGCGAGTAGGCAGCAGCGGATAGAGAATGAACAACGCGACGGTGCCCAGGGCGCCAGCGCCGATGGAGGTCAGGGCAACCATGGTGCCGAGGACCAGGCCAGTGATCACGGTCAGTGCATTCAAGCGGTTGCCGCTGGGGTTGTAATGACCGCCGGCGCGTTTGTGGGCGAAATCGAGCAGGCGTTTCTTGAAGAAAATCGCCAGCGCCGTGGCAAACAGGACAAAGCCCAACGCCTGTTTGATGACCGCATTCATCGCCTCGGGCGATGTTTGCAATGTGCTCAGGAACCACAACGTCAACGCCACTGCGGGCACACTGCCAAGGGTCAGCCAACCGGTAATGGCCCAGTCGATGTTCTTGTTCTTTCTATGAACCAGCACGCCACTGGACTTGGTAATCGCCGCGTACAGCAAATCCGTCCCCACTGCGGTGGCCGGATTGACCCCGAACCACAACAGAATGGGAGTCATCAATGAACCGCCACCGACCCCGGTCATCCCGACAATAAAGCCGACCACCAGACCTGCCACGACTAAACCGAAATTACCGAATTCCATTAACACGCCCACAAAAAACGCATGAAAAATCTGCCCCGCAGCATAGCGATTTTTCTTATAACCAGTTATATCGATGCGATCTATCTTTATTCCCTAAACACACCCCCTGTGGGATCTGCTGAGTTGGACAAAACTCACTGCACGGGCAGGAAGTTGAGGAATAGCAGGCTCTGGGCGTAATTCAAGCCGATCCGTCGGTAGCGTTCGTCCAGCATCTGCGTCAGCAGGTCCAGCCGCGCGACGATCTTGCCGAACTCCACGGCAAAACTCAGGTTGCTGCCCTCCTCCGAAATTTCGTTGGAGAACAGCAAAGGCTCGCCGTGCTTGTTTTGCCGCTGGCTGAGTATCCAGGTGGCTTTCTCGATGTTGCGGGCAGCGTTGCTGACGAACGTCGGGTTGATCGCATCCGTCATGTAGAACTCGAGCTGATTGCCGTGGGCGGTGACGAGCATGCTGCCGATGGCATAGATGAAAGCACCGACCCGGTCGCCAAGAAACTCCGGGCTCATGGCATAACTGAGCGCTGCCAGGTCTTTTTTGCCACCCAGGGTCGGCAGCGGCTGTTGCTGTTCGATGGCCATGCGCACCTGTTTGCCGGCGGTTCGGGCGTCGAGGAAGCCGGATTTTTTCAGCTCGTCCGGGTTGCGCAGGTAGAGCTTGCTCATCAGCAGGTAGAGGCTGTCGAGGTTGTCGCGCATCGTCAGGGTCGCCATGCGGTCGACGCTGGTCTGGAGGAATTCCTGGGGTTTGCCTTCACGAAACTGGCTGACGATGTCGCTGCCCTGCTGCTGGCTGCACCCGGAGGCGGCCAGCATCGACAAGCAGGCCAACAGCAGGCAACGGCGGCGGATTGGCGGGGTGGTGCGGGGTAAAACTCGAGCCATGGGTTCTTGAACTTGGGCATGGGCCGGCGGTGGGGATTCGCCGCAGGCTGGCCAAGGATAGAGCCGTGAATCCTTAAAAAGTGCAGTGCCGACGGTCCGTAAGCGCTGACAGCCGTTAAGAGGCCCCTCACATTGGTGCGATTGCCGAAGCGTGCGATGGTCACACCGAAGTACACCGTGCCGCTTTAATAGCCATGCACGTCGACGGAACCACCGGGCTATTCTGCTGCCCACTGAAGTATCGATCGAAATTCAGAAAGGAGGTTTGAATGCGGACCCTCGAACTGGCCGGCGTCAACGTACCGGTCATCGGCCAAGGCACCTGGCGCATGGGCGAAGACCGTTCCCGGCACACCCAGGAAGTGGCTGCATTGCGCCTGGGCATCGAACTCGGCATGACCCTCATCGACACTGCTGAAATGTACGGCGAGGGCGGCGCTGAGGAAGTGGTCGGTGAAGCCATCGCCGGCAGACGTGACGAAGTGTTTCTGGTCAGCAAGGTGTACCCGCACAACGCCAGCCGCAAAGGCATCCCCCAAGCGTGCGAACGCAGTCTGCGGCGTCTGGATACCGATTACATCGATCTCTACCTGCTGCACTGGTGCGGCCAGTACCCCCTCGAAGAAACGGTCGAAGCCTTCGAACGCCTGGGCGAAGAAGGCAAGATCGGTCGCTGGGGCGTCTCCAATTTTGATGTCGACGACCTGGAGGAACTGGCCTCACCGGCCTGTGCCACCAATCAGGTGCTCTACAACCTGGAAGAACGCGGCATCGAGTTTGATCTGTTGCCCTGGAGCTACCAGCATCAAATGCCGGTCATGGCCTACTGTCCGATCGGTCAGGGTGGGCCTATGCTGAACCATACAACGCTCAAGCAAATAGCCGCCCGTCACCGTGTGACTCCGGCCCAGGTAGCGCTGGCATGGATGCTGCGTAAGGAAGGCGTGATCGCCATCCCCAAAGCGGTCCGACCCGAGCACGTGCAACTCAACGCGCAAGCCGCGCAATTGCAACTGGAGGCTGGGGATCTGGAGGCGCTGGACCAGGCGTTTCGCGCGCCACAACGCAAACAGCGGTTGGCCATGGTCTGAGCCATCGCAGTCTGTCAGAGGGCTTCGGCATGAGAAGCACTGATCAGGACGATTCCTTTAATCTGCAACGCTTTATCCAGGCACAGGACCCGGTGTTCAAACGGGTCCAGGCCGAGCTGAACGCCGGTCACAAGCGCAGTCACTGGATGTGGTTCATCTTTCCGCAACTCTCAGGATTGGGCGGCAGCGAGATGTCCCGCCACTTTGCCATTCGTTCCAAAGAGGAAGCTGCGGCGTACCTCAATCATCCACTGCTGGGCTCACGGTTGCGCACCTGCACGCAAATGGTGCTGAACATCGAAAAAAGCTCGATTGCCGGCATATTCGGCCATCCCGACGATCTCAAGTTTCACTCTTCCATGACGCTGTTCGCCCAGGTTGCCGGCGCTAACAGCGACTTTCATCGAGCACTTGACCAGTATTTCCACGGCATCCTGGATGACTGGACGTTGTTGCTGCTCGACTCAAAACAGGCCCAACTGCCCACCAATCAAGGTTGAAAAGTCGTCGTCCACGAAGGGCAGAATGGCATCCGCCACCGGTTGCAGTTGCCGGGTGACGTAGTGGTCGTAGTCGATGGGCGCGCTGCGAATTTCCAGCGGCTCGGGCCCGGCGACGGTGATCACGTAACTGATCCAGCCACCGTTCTGGTATTGCCGCGGACGGCCCTGCTGGTCGTTGTAATCATCGGCAATCCGTGCGGCCCGCACGTGGGGCGGCACGTTGCGCTGATAGTCATCGAGGGTGCGGCGCAGGCGCTTGCGGTAGATCAGGCGATCGTCGAACTCCCCCGCCAACGTCTTGCGCACGTAGTCGCGCACATAATCCTGATAGGGTTTGCGATTGAAAATGCGCAGGTACAGCTCCTGCTGGAATTGCCGGGCCAGCGGCGACCAGTCGGTGCGCACGGTTTCCAGGCCTTTGTAGACCATTTCGTCGGTGCCATCGGCGCGGGTCACAAGCCCCGCATAGCGTTTCTTGCTGCCTTCCTCGGCGCCGCGAATGGTCGGCATCAGAAAGCGCTTGTAGTGGGTTTCGAACTGCAATTCCAGCGCACTTTCCAGACCGTATTCCTGCTGCACATGCTCGCGCCACCACTGGTTGACGTGATCCACCAGCGCGCGGCCGATCTGTGCGGCTTCTTGTTGACCGTGCGCACGGCGCAGCCAGACGAAGGTCGAGTCGGTGTCGCCGTAAATTACCGTGTGGCCCTGAGCTTCGATCAGCTGTCGTGTGCGCAGCATGATCTCGTGACCGCGCAGTGTGATGGACGACGCCAGGCGTGTGTCGAAGAAACGGCAACCGCTGGAGCCGAGCACACCGTAAAAGGCGTTCATGATGATCTTCAGGGCCTGGGACAGCGGCGCGTTGTGTTCGCGCTTGGCGGTTTCGCGACCTTCAGCCACCCGGGCGACGATGGCGGGCAGGCAATGCCGGGTTCTGGAAAAACGCGCACCGCGAAAGCCCGGCACGGACTCGCTGTCATCAGGGTGTTCAAGCCCCTCGATCAAGCCCACCGGGTCGATCAGAAAGGTCCGGATGATCGATGGATAGAGGCTTTTGTAGTCGAGCACCAGCACCGACTCGTACAGGCCCGGTTGCGAGTCCATGACAAAACCGCCGGGGCTGGCCTGCGCAGGCTTGTTCCCAAGGTTCGGCGCAACGAAACCCTGGCGGTGCATCAGCGGCATGTAAAGGTGAGTGAACGCCGCCACCGAGCCGCCGCTGCGATCCGCCGGCAAACCGGTGACGCTGGCCCGCTCCAGCAGAAAGGTCAGCAGCTCGGTCTTGGCGAAAATCCGTGTCACCAGCTCGCAGTCCTTGAGGTTGTATTTGGCCAGGGCCGGTTTGTCCTCGGCGAACATGCGGTTGATTTCGTCCATGCGCTGGTACGGATTGTCGATCGACTTGCCCTCGCCAAGCAGGGTTTGCGCGACGTTTTCCAGGCTGAACGAGGGGAAACTCCAGGTCGCCGAACGCAGGGATTCGATGCCGTCGATGATCAGCCGGCCGGCGGCCGAAGCGAAGTAATGGTTGCGACTACCGTGTTCACGCCACTGCATTTCTTCGCCGCCACGCCCCAGTTTCAGCGGCACCGCCAGGCGCCGGGCGTGTTCGTGGAGCACGCGCAGGTCAAATTGCACGACGTTCCAGCCGATGATCGCATCGGGGTCATGGCGGGCGAACCATTCGTTGAGTTTTTTCAGCAGCAGGGTTCGGGAATCGCAGTATTCGAGCTGGAAATCCACTTCGCTGTCGTCGCCATTGGGCGGGCCGAGCATGTAGACCTGGCGCTCACCGCAGCCTTCCAGGGCGATGGAGTACAGCTCGCCCTGAGCGGTGGTTTCGATGTCCAGGGAGACCAGCCTGAGGCTCGGACGATAGTCGGGGTCGGGTTTCATCTGCGCATCGAGCAGCAGGCCATCGGTGTTCGACGTGCCACTGAACCGGACCGGCGCGGTGATGAAGCGCTCCATCATGTAGCGTTCGGGCGGGCGCACATCGGCTTCGAACATGTCGACGCCAGCCTTGCGCAGCCCGGTTTCCAGGCGCATCAACTGACCGTGCTGCTGGCAATACAGACCGAGTACCGGGCGGTGCTCGAAATCCAGCAACGCCAACGGCCGCAGCTCGACGTTCTTTTCGCCGCGCAGCAGCGCTTCGGCCTGCTCGCGCTGGGCTGCGGGGATGAACGCCACCGACGGTTGATAAGGCAGGCGGATCCGCTGGGGACCGGTGTCGGTCGCCAGCCAGAACTCGACTTCCGTACCGGCCGGGGTATCGCGCCAATGCCGGGTCAGGACGAAGCCCCGCTGTAATTCCACCACTGCAACCTCTAGATTTGATTCAAGGCGCAATTCTACGCGTCCTTGCGTGGATAGCGTGGAGGCTTAAGATTTGGCAGTGTGTGGGTCCCGGTAACAACGGGTACATTTTTTACGTTTGAGACCGGGCGCTAGAGGTTTTCCGCAGAAAAACCGCTGAATGACGTTTTTTGCGCGTTATCTGCCGCTTTCTCCCTTGCCCTCAGCGCCTGCGTCTACGATTCTTCAAGAACAACGACAACACCTGAGAAACTGCCATGAAAACCGTCGCCCAACTGCTGAAGTTAAAGGCTGAACAGAATCATGAAGTCCACACCATTGCACCGCATCAAATGGTGCTGGAAGCGCTGATGGTCATGGCCGCAAAAAACGTCGGCGCTTTGCCGGTCCTGAAGAATGGCGAGGTCGTCGGCATCATCAGCGAGCGTGACTATGCGCGCAAACTCGTGTTGAAGGGCCGTTCATCCGTCGGTACTCCGGTCGAAGACATCATGGTGTCGCCGGTGATCACCGTGGACACCCATCAAACCGTCGAAACCTGCATGGGCATCATGTCCGACAAGCGCCTGCGCCACTTGCCGGTGGTGGAAAACGGCCAGTTAATCGGCTTGCTGTCGATCGGCGACCTGGTCAAGGAAGCCATCGCCGAACAGGCTGAACTGATTCGCCAGTTGGAGCAGTACATCCGCGGCGAATAGATCAGTCTGGCCAATGCCGCGCGAAGACTGGTGCCAATGTCGGGTGCCGGTCGATGCGCGTAAGCCACGCGAAAAACCCGGGTCGGGAACTGCGTAAATACTCCCGGCTGCCCGCCCACCTGGAAACCACCGCCGCCAGCACATCCAGCGCCCCCGGCGTCTCATCGCCCAGGTACAAATCGCCCGAAAATTGATCGGCAAACACCTCCCAACTCCTGTGCAGTCGCGCGCGGGCGCCGGCCATGAGGTTTTGCCTGGACGACTCATCCGCCTCGGCCAACCAGCGCTCGGGGTAGTCGATGATGCCAATGGCCGAATAGCAATTGCTGACGATGTACACCAGGCCGCGAATGGCCTGATCACGCGCAGCGGTGTTTTTCGGCAACAGGTTTGAATTGGGGAACGTGAGCCCCAGGTGAATCAGAATCGCCGCGCTCTCGGTGAGAACGCTGCCATCGGGCAATTGCAGTGTCGGGATCTGCTTGAGCGGATTGAGTTTCTCCAGCGCGTGGGTCGCTTCCGGAGAGGTTTCAACGTCGATGAAGCGGTAAGGGATTTCGCAAAGCTCCAGTGCCGCTTCTATCGCGGCAGCGCCGGAGTTCTGGTGTCCGTAGAGCTGGTACATATCGCGCGCTCCTGGCGAAACGAACAGAGTCAGTAGACGAGTGAGCACGAAGCACGTTCCCGTCATCGGCCAGTCTAGTCGGTGAACAAGGGCGCGGCTGAGCCATGCTCGCGTGGGGTGCGTCGTCCTTCCTATCATTGCCGTCGATGTTCACCATAACGGCAATGAAGTTCTCATAAAAAATCCGCGGCGTAACATCCGCTCCATACCCAACAACTACACCCCGGAGCACACCATCATGAAACGCCAAATCCTCCTCAGCATCGCTTTCTCGGTTTTTGCAGTTAACGCTTTCGCCGCTACCTCTGTTCACCCGGTTGTCGCTGAAGGCGGCTCGGATCGTCTGATTGAAAGTCGTGTGGCTGAAGGTGGTTCGGATCGTCTGATCGAAAGCCGCGTTGCCGAAGGTGGCTCGGATCGCCTGATCGAAAACCGCGCTGCATAAATGTGTTTTACCGCGGTACTCAATGAAAAACCCGGCCTTATCAGCCGGTTTTTTTTACGCCTGTTTTTTGCGGTCTGTCACTTGCCGGCCCGTGCCATGCAACGCTGATAACGCTCATCGACCCGCTTGGCAAACCACGCCGTGGTGAGTTTGCGGGTGATTTTCGGGCTTTGCAGCACGATCCCTGGCAATACCGCACGCGGTAATGGCCGACCTTCCGCCTTTTCGGCCAGGGCGAAAATCCGTGCATAGAGCTGGGTGTCCTCGAACTCGAAGTTTTTACCCTCCTCCAATTGGTCCCGAAGGGTCGGATTGCGCATGTCCAGTTGCTTGCCGAGAGTGCGCACCGCCAATTCCGTAGTGCCAGGCATGATCGAATCGTAGCGGACCAGGTCACCATCCAGCGCCAGCGGTATGCCCGAAGCGCGACTCACCGCGTTCTGAAACGCGGCATTGCGACTGGCGTACCAACCGGCATTGAAATCGGCAAAGCGATACAGCGGTTGTTTGTAGCTCACCGGATAACCGAGCAAGTGGGCGATACCGAAGTACAGGCCGCCGCGACGACTGAACACTTCATGACGGATCGAGCCGTCCACCGGGTACGGATACGCCTTCGCCTGTTGCTCGGCGAAATCGATGCTGACCTGCATCGGCCCACCGGTGTGCACCGGGTTGAACCCACCGAACAGCGTCCGGCCCATGGGCACCATACCGATAAAGTCATCGAAGATCGCGCTGAGCTCTTTTTCGCTGCGCGCCGCATTGAGGCGGTCGCTGTAGCTTTTGCCGTTGGATGAACTCACCTGCAGCGCACCGCTCACCAGCAAGCCGGGAATGTGGGCTTTATCGGCACGGCGGTCGATCTCGTCGCGGGCGATTTTGCCCAGGCCCGGTACCGGTGGATCCACCTGAAAAGTCGATTCCTGCTCGGTGACCGCCAGTACCGAGCACAGGTTTTGGGTGGACGGATAAATGTTCTGGGCAGCAAATGCTGCGTAAATATCGGTAGCCCAGCCCTGGCGATCAGCGGTTTTGGCCGGCAGCAGACGCACGATCTCGGCCTTGACCTCGGCAGGCTTGCGCGCAGGGAGCTCTTGCGTGCGTTGAGTACCGCAACCGGCCAGCACCAGCAACGCGGCGATGCTCATCATCAATCGATTGGCTTGCATGTTGCTCCATCAAATCCGTTGAGCCGGGGTAACCATACGATCAATGGCATGGCGCAGGCTATGACTCTCGCCGCCTCCCACTGTTCCCCGTAGCAGCGCGGGGTCTTTTTCCGTTTGGCAGACAACCTGCCCGTCTGTCGCGGCTGAACCATACTTGAGCCACACACCGAGGAGGACAGCTCATGAACCGTAGCGACGTACTGATCATCGGCGCCGGCCCGACCGGGCTGGTGTTGGCGCTGTGCCTGAGCAAACTGGGGATTCGGGTGCGGATTCTCGACAAAACGTCGGCACCCGGAACCACCTCGCGGGCGCTGGCCGTGCAGGCGCGGACGCTGGAGCTGTATCGCCAGCTCGACCTCAGCAATGCGGTGGTGCAGAACGGCCATCGTGTGGCTGCGGCGAACTTCTGGGTCAAGGGCGAACCCGTGGCGCGCTTGCCGCTGAGCCGCATCGGCGAAGGCCTGACACCCTATGCGTTCCTCGAAATCTTTCCTCAGGACGAACACGAACGGCTGCTGATAGACCGCCTCGAAACCTTTGGCATCAAAGTGGAGCGCAACACGGCGCTGGAAAGTTTCATGGAAACCGGTGACGGCATCACCGCCTATCTGCGCTTGGCCGATGGTCAGGAGGAAACCTGCCAGGCCTGCTATCTGGCAGGTTGCGACGGTGCCCGGTCGATCGTGCGCAAGACCCTGGACACCGGATTTCCCGGCGGCACCTACCAGCAGATTTTCTACGTCGCCGACGTGCAAGCCAGCGGGCCGACGTTCAATGGCGAACTGCATGTGGATCTCGATGAAGCGGATTTTCTCGCGGTGTTTCCCTTGGCCGGTGAAGGCCGCGCCCGTCTGATCGGCACCGTACGCGACGAACGTGCCGACCAGGCCGAAACCCTGCAATTTGAAGACGTCAGCAGCCGGGCCATCGAGCATATGAAAGTAAAGATCGAGCAACTGAACTGGTTCTCGACCTACCGCGTGCATCATCGGGTGGCGGATCATTTTCGCACCGGGCGCGCGTTTTTATTGGGTGACGCCGCCCACGTCCACAGCCCCGCCGGGGGCCAGGGCATGAACACCGGCATTGGCGATGCCATCAACCTCGCCTGGAAACTCGCGGCGGTGTTGAGCGGCGGCGCCGAGGCCAAACTCCTCGACACTTACGAAACCGAACGCATCGCGTTTGCCCGCAAACTGGTCGCCACCACTGATCGGGTGTTCAGTTTCGTCACGGCCGAAGGGCGCATGGCCGATTTGCTGCGCACGCGTCTGGCGCCGTTCGTGATTCCGAAAATGGCATCGTTTGAGGCGTCCCGCGAGTTCCTGTTTCGCACGGTGTCGCAGATCACCCTGAATTATCGCGGGATGCCTTTGAGCACCGGCGTTGCCGGTCATGTTCACGGTGGCGACCGCCTGCCTTGGGCTCACGACGGTGAGGGGGACAATTTCGAATCGTTGAAGTGTTCGACCTGGCAGGTGCATGTGTATGGCGACACCAGCGACGAAATGATCGCCTGGTGCCACGAACATCATTTGCCATTGCATGTTTTTGACTGGCGGCCGGCGTTTGAAGCGGCTGGCCTGGGGCGTAACGGGTGTTACCTGTTGCGGCCGGATACGTATGTGGCGATTGCCGACAATTCTGCCGACCCCAAGGTGATCGAGCGGTACTTTCGGGATCACGGGATCAGACCGTTTTTTGGTTGAAATACGCTCTTCAGTTACTGATTTGTATGGGTGGTTGTTCAACCGACCGCTCATCGTTTAGCAGTGGCCAATCAGGTCTACCTGTCAGGTTTGACAGTAGACGGCTTCGTAACCATTTCATCTAATCAAGCCGTTACCAATTAACGAGGAGCGGCACAATGGATAGTTCATATGGAACATTGACCACCGACATCAGTGGAGTCATGAGCGCATTAATTGACCACCCAGAGCATCAGCCTTTTAGAACAGAATTAATTACCTTTCACTCCATCCCTTCCGTAAAATCCATTTTTCACGGGAGCTCGAAAGAGTTTGGAGATGATTTAGCGCTAAGCTTTTGGCTTCGTGATGAATATGAAGATGGAACGTATGACGTGATTTCATACAACAACGGTTCAGTTGCCCACTACATCCATTTCTCTGGCCAATACTCCACAGTTCCCGACTCCCTTCTAAAGTTGACAGTCTCTGAAAACAAGAAACGTTTTCAAGGAACCATTACAGCTATTTTTCGACACGAGTATGAGCCGTATGACGAACTGCACATAAATGCGTCTTTCGACGTTAGAGTCTGAGAACACCTCCCACAGGGCTCTGTGTCGGGTTTAGATCCCGGCCAGCGCCAGGTCCATCGCGAAGTAGGTAAAGATCAGATCCGCCCCTGCCCGCTTGATCGCGCCAAGGCTCTCACGCACCACGCGAGCCTCATCGATCGCTCCGGCCTGCGCGGCGAATTTGATCATCGCGTACTCGCCGCTCACCTGATACGCCGACAGCGGCAAACGCGAGGCTTCACGGATGTCGCGGATGATGTCCAGGTACGCGCCGGCCGGTTTGACCATCAGCGCGTCGGCGCCTTCCTGCTCGTCCATCAGTGATTCGCGCACGGCTTCGCGGCGGTTCATCGGGTTCATCTGATAACTTTTGCGGTCGCCCTTGAGTGCGCTGCCGCCGGCTTCACGGAACGGACCGTAGAGCGCCGAGGCAAACTTGGTCGAATAGGCCATGATCGCGGTCTGGTTGAAACCCGCTTCATCGAGCGCCCGGCGAATGGCCTGAACCTGCCCGTCCATGGCGGCCGACGGGGCGATCACATCGGCGCCGGCACGGGCCGCGGCCACCGCTTGTTTGCCGAGATTGATCAGGGTCTGGTCGTTGTCGACTTCATGGTTGTGCAGCACACCGCAATGGCCGTGGTCGGTGTACTCGCAGAAGCAGGTGTCGGACATCACAATAATGTCCGGCACGGCGTCCTTGGCGATGCGCGACATGCGCGACACTAGACCGTTGTCGTTCCAGGTGTCGCTGCCGTTGCCGTCCAAATGGTGCGACACGCCGAACGTCATCACCGACTTGATCCCGGCCCGGGCATAACGCTCGATTTCGCCCGCCAGTTTCGACTCCGGAATACGGTTCACGCCCGGCATGCTTTTGATTGGTACGAAGTCGTCGATTGCTTCTTCGACGAAAATCGGCAGCACCAGATCGTTCAAGCTGAACTCGGTTTCCTGGAACAGGCTGCGCAGGCTCGCATTGCGGCGCAGACGGCGTGGACGTGCTTCGGGGAACTGACTGGACATGTGGGTTTCCTGAAAAACGGAGGACGAGACGAAAGTCGTGGGGGTCGAAGCTTATGCCCTGCAAGGCGCAGGGCACAAACCTCAGACGCGGAATAAGCCCTTACCGGTTCGGCAATAATCACCCGTATCCAGCACAGAACCCTGTGGGAAGTTCACAGCGTCAAGGTTCCGCTGATGCAGGTCACCACCGCACCGCCGATCCAGATCTCGTCGCCCACTTGCTCGACCTGAATGCGTCCGGCGCGGCCCATGGTCAGGCCCTGGCTGACCACATAGGACGCCGGCGCCAGTCCTTCGCTGAGCAACCATTGGGCAATTCCGGCGTTCAGGCTTCCGGTGGCGGGGTCTTCCGGCATGCCATCGCAGGAGATGAACGCCCGCACTTCGAACTGTGCGTCATCACCATCGCGCTCGGGATGCCATGGCGCGATGACACCGACGGACAGGCCGAGCATTTGCGAATGGTCCGGTTGCAGGTCCAGCACCTGCTGGCGATCCTCGACCATCACGGCCAGCCATCCGGCACCGTTGTCGACCCACTGAGTGCGCACAATCGCCCCCGATTCCAGCCTGAGCCCCCGACGTACCCGTTCCACCACATCCGCCTCCACCGGCCCGGTCCTGAGCAATGGCGGTGCGAGAAAGGCCAGCTCTGTCCCTTGTCGACGAACCCGCACCAGCCCCACACCGCACTCCTGAATGATCTCTTCGCCCTTGGGCACCCCTCCGGCCTCCAGCCACGCATGGCAGGTGCCCAGTGTCGGATGGCCGGCGAACGGCAATTCGTTCAGGGTGGTGAAGATCCGCACGAGATAATCGGCGCGAGGATCGCGCGGTTCGAGAATGAATGTGGTTTCGCTGAGGTTGGTCCAGCTGGCGAACGCCGCCATGCGCTCATCGCTGAGCTCATCGGCGCCGAACACCACCGCCAACGGATTGCCCTTGAGCGCAATACGGCTGAAGACATCTACTTGCTTGAAATCGAATGAGTGCATGGCCTGCCTTGGTCTTGATCAAATCGTAGCGTTTACTTGGGGATTTCCAGCCCGCGCATCACCGCCGGCCGCGCCAGAAAGCGCTCCAGCACCCGCGTGACGCTCGGGAAGTCCTTGATGCCCACCAGCTCGCCGGCCTCATAGAAGCCGATAAGGTTGCGCACCCAGGGGAAAGTCGCGATATCCGCGATGGTGTAGCGCTCGCCCATGATCCAGTCTCGCCCTTCCAGACGTCCATCAAGAACTTTTAACAAACGTTTACTTTCATCGACGTAGCGGTCGCGGGGACGTTTGTCCTCGTAATCCTTGCCGGCAAATTTGTTGAAAAAACCGAGTTGGCCGAACATCGGCCCGATGCCGCCCATCTGAAACATCAACCACTGAATGGTCTCGTATCGCGCCGCCGATTCCTGAGCCAGCAGTTGCCCGCTCTTGTCGGCCAGGTAGATCAGAATCGCCCCGGACTCGAACAGCGCCAAGGGTCGGTCCCCCGGACCGTGGGGGTCGAGGATTGCCGGAATCTTGTTGTTGGGGTTCAGCGAAAGAAATTCGGGGGCCATCTGATCATTAGTGTCGAAGCCCACACGATGCGGTTCGTAGGGCAATCCGATCTCTTCGAGCATGATCGACACCTTGACGCCGTTGGGTGTCGGCAAGGAGTAAAGCTGGATCCATTCGGGGTATTGAGCCGGCCATTTTTGGGTAATCGGGAACGCGGACAGATCGATCATGGGAAGCATCCACACGGAAAAAGTAGACGCTGATCATAATGTAGGGGCTGGCGAAGGCTGCGATTTTTTGGCGTATCAATGTTGCTGATGAGCAAGATCAAAGGATCGCAGCCTGTCAGTGGCGCCGACACGTGTACTGTGTCCATAAATCCGCAACATCCTGTCGATAACCTCTGCTCCAACCCATCTCAGATTGCCGCTAAAGTGCTGCGCACTCGCTCGGATCGAACCAAATGGGCTTCAGAGGACTCTGAGCATTGCCCTTTCGGAAACGGACCGGCCCAACGACATGGAAAACACCCGACGCAGGGAGCTCGTGGTGTAAAGGTTTGTCAGCCTTAACCGAATGCGCTGAAGATCACCTATTCAAATGATGAACCTTTTTAAATTCGCCAAACGCTTCAAGCATCGCGCGTATGTTGTCCTGGGTTCCCTGTTGGCGATCAGCGCGCTATTCCTGTCCCTTGAGTCCAGCGAAAGCCGCGCCCAACCGGCGGACGGCACCCAGACGCTGGTATTCCTGCGCCACGCGGAAAAACCCGAAGGCGGCCTCGGCCAGCTCAACTGTCAGGGCCTGAACCGCGCCATCGACCTGGCCACCTTGCTGCCGGAAAAATTCGGCAACGCCAACTACGTGTTTGCCGCCAACCCGACACGCAATGTCGAAGAAGGCGAACTGGACAATTCCTACAGTTACATCCGCCCCCTGATGACCATCAGCCCCAGCGCGATCAAGCTCGGTTTGCCGGTGAACATCAACTTTTCGGCCAACGACACCAGCGACCTGGCCGATGAATTGCTCCTCGACAAGTATCACAACTCGGTCATCTACACCGCCTGGTCCCACGGCTACCTGCCGGAACTGATCAACAAGGTCGCTGGAGAAGCCGTCGGCAAGAAACAGAACATCACCGATGACTGGGAATCCAGCGACTACGACTCGCTGTACGTGCTCACCCTGACCTGGCACAACGGCAAGGCCAGCGTGGTGAGCCACAGCTACAAGCAAGGCCTGAATAACGGGCCGCAGGCCTGTCCGACTTGAGTGATGCAGTGCCTGCTCGCGAAGGAACCGGCAAAACCACCGTCATCCTCGCCGACTGACCCGATCTCGCAAATATTCGAGTACGGCACCCTTCTCCCCCACAAACTCAATGCGAGCCCCTTTCTTCTCCCGCTGAAACGCATACATCGGGTCGTAATACTCGCGCAGCAACCCTTCGATCCAGCCCCGGTGCAAGTCCACTGCCCCGCTGCTCGCCTGCTCGGCCAGCGCGTCTTCCATCAACATCAGCATCCGTCGATGGCGCTCACCGCCCAGACGTTTCTGCACGTTGTTCAGGCTCTCCAGCAAGCGCTCGGAAAACAGCGCGAAGCCTTCATCGCCATGCACGCCGATGAACTCGGCACACAAGTCCACCACGTAATCGCGCAGGATCCGTTCGACTCGCCCTTCCAGGCTGTCTTCCAGCCAGACCATCGGAAACTGCTGCATGCCCTGAAACAGCGGCAACGGCAGCGCACAACTGCCAATCGCACGGCTTTCGTCTTCCAGTACAAACTGCTCGATGCCGTGGGCGCGTTTCTTCAGCATGTCCACTGCCAGGCGGTTTTCAAAATCGATGTTGGAGGGTTGGCCGGTGGCGCGTTTACCGAAACTGGAACCGCGGTGATGGGCGTGACCTTCAAGGTCCAGCCCGTTGCGCAACTGCGTGAGCACTTCGGTTTTACCGGTGCCGGTCATGCCGCCCAGCAAGACGAAATCACACTGGGCAACCGCCTGATCGAGCGTGTCAAGCAAGAAGGTTCGCATGGCCTTGTAGCCACCACCCACTCGCGGATAGTCGATGCCCGCCTCGTCCTTGAGCCATTGCTGGACGATCTGCGAACGCAAACCGCCGCGAAAACAATACAAATACCCATCAGGATGAGCCCGGGCAAAATCGGCCCAGGCCCGGATGCGCTCGGCTTTTATCTCGCCAGACACCAACTGGTGTCCCAGCGTAATGGCTGCTTGCTGGCCGAGTTGCTTGTAACAAGTGCCGACCCGTTGCCGCTCATGGTCATTCATCAGCGGCAGGTTGATGACGCCGGGGAATGAGCCTTTGAGAAATTCGACCGGCGCACGGGCATCCATCATCGGTCGGTCGTTGAGGAAAATGTCGCGGTAATCGGTGAATTCGATGGACATCAAAACACCTCAACCGCGTTCGTCTGTCGCTCGATCAGTTCACCGATCGGCTCAAGGGTCAGGCCCAGCTCGGCGGCTATTTTGAGGAAGTGTTCGTTGCCTTCGGGGGTCACCGCAACCAGCAGGCCACCGCTGGTCTGCGGATCGCAGAGCACGCGTTTGTGCATTTCCTGAAGAGGCCCAAGCTTGCTGGCGTAGCTGTCGAAGTTGCGCAGTGTTCCGCCCGGCACGCAGCCTTGGTCGAGGTAATACTCGACACCCGGCAGACGCGGCACACGGTCGTACTCGATGCGAGCAGTCACGTTGCTGCCGTCGGCCATTTCCACCAAATGCCCCAGCAGGCCGAAACCGGTGACGTCGGTCATCGCGGTGACGCACTCGAGTTTGCCAAAGCGGCTGCCGGGTTTGTTCAGGGTGCACATCCAGTCGCGGGCCAGGCCGATGTCGGCGTGGCGCAGTTTGCCCTTCTTCTCGGCGGTGGTGAGGATGCCGATGCCCAGCGGTTTGGTGAGGTAGAGCAGGCAACCGGCGGTGGCGGTGTCGTTGCGCTTCATGTGGCGCTTTTCCACCAGACCGGTCACGGCGAGGCCGAAAATCGGCTCCGGCGCGTCGATGGAATGCCCACCGGCCAACGGTATCCCCGCTTCATCGCAGACCGAACGCCCGCCGCGAATCACTTCCCGGGCAATCTCCGGCGCCAGTACGTTGACCGGCCAGCCAAGGATCGCAATCGCCATCAACGGATCGCCGCCCATGGCGTAGATGTCGCTGATGGCATTGGTGGCCGCGATGCGACCGAAATCGAACGGGTCGTCGACGATCGGCATGAAGAAATCGGTGGTCGACACCACGCCGCGTTCTTCATCGATGGCGTACACCGCCGCGTCATCGCGCGAGGCGTTGCCGACCCAGAGTTTCGGGTCAAGGTTCTGCGCCCCGCTACCGGCCAGAATCACCTCCAATACCTGGGGAGAGATTTTGCAACCGCATCCTGCGCCGTGGCTGTATTGGGTCAGACGAATCGGTTCGCTCATTGGGGACACACCTCGTGAAGTCAGAGCCGAAGAGTCTACATCAACGTCATCGCCGCCGAGCCCCTGTGAATCCCTGACCGAAAGGACAGTTAAGCGACCAATTCCCTAGCCTTTTCCGTGCCTTGAGCAAAACTGGTATGCCTTGTGCAAACGTTTGCGACGTCGCTGATACAAGCGTTTTCGCTACATAACCGCGTAAGCCCACGCAGAAGCGGCCCTTCGATCCGCACGAAAAGGGACTTTTAATGCACCACACGTCCAACCGCGTGACTTGCTCGCGCACTTTTGCTGTTTCCTTGCTGCTGGCCAGCGTTACAGGACTACACAGCAGCAACGCTTTGGCGCAACCCGCCTCCGCCGAAGAATCCGCCCAGGGCGAAAGCCTCAGCCCTGAAGCCAGCCCTCCGAAAAAAGGCGTGTACCTCTCGGACTGGTTCAATCAGGACCTGACCGTCATCGGCAGCAAAGACATCAGTTTCGGCCCGCAACCGGCCGACGATATCTATCTGGAGTACGAGTACTTCGGACGCAAGGGGCCGTTCGAGTTGTACGGCTACATCGACATTCCGAAGATCTTCGACATCGGCAACAGCCATGACAAAGGCGTGTGGGACCACGGCTCCCCGGTGTTCATGGAGCACGAACCGCGGATCTCCATCGATTACCTCGCCGGCCGCAGTCTGGCCATCGGGCCGTTCAAGGAATGGTACGTGGCCTTTGACTGGATCTACGACCACGGGAGTAACAGCGCCAACCGCGCCAATACGCTGTACAGCGGTTTTGGCACCGACATCGACACCCATTCGCGGGTCAACCTGTCGGCCAACTTCTATGGCCGCTACCAGTGGGAGAACTACGGCGCGAGCAACGAGTATTCGTGGGACGGCTATCGCGCCCAGCTCAAATACATCGTGCCGATCAGCAGTTTCAGCAATGGCGCGTCACTGACCTATATCGGGTTCACCAACTTCGACTTCGGCTCGGACCTGCACAAGGGCAACCCGGCCCGTACCGCCAACGCCACCGTCGCCACCAACGTGTTGCTGTACTCGTTCACCCACGTGCGTTTCACCCTGGTCGGCCGTTATTTCCACAACGGCGGCAACTGGGAGGATGGCAGCGAATTGAATTTTGGCGACGGGAACTTCCGCGCCCGTTCCAATGGCTGGGGGTATTACGCGGGTATTGGCTATCAGTTCTGAGTTTTGCGATGGGGCGGCACATTCAATATAAATGTCGGTCAAGGCAACAAAATCACCTTGTCACTGCCGCCCTGATTCACTTGCGCATAGCGCGCCAGCCCTTCTGCCAACGGCGATTCAAACAAACCCTCGGGCAACGGCAACAAGCCCTGATCGAAGAACGTGCCGAACTGATCAAGCATCGCCGCACACGCCTGGACGCCGTACAACAACGAATTGATCCCCACCACCGAACCGCCCTTGCGATACAGCGCCAGGGCCGGCAATTGCACCAGGCCGTCTACCGGCGCGGCGATGATCGCGATTCGACCGAACGCGGCCAGCGCCGGGACCGAGGCCGGCAGCCAGAAACCGGTGGTGTCGAATATCACATCGGCGCCGCCGGCATACACGGCGTTCACCTGAGCACCGAGATCCTCGGGTTTATCCAGTTGCAGCGTCTGATACCCCTGGGCCTGCAAATCCTTGACCTGTTCCGGCCGCCGCGCCGCTGCCAGTACTTGAGCGCCACGCACTTTGGCCAGCGCCAGCGCCGCAGTGCCAACCGCCCCGCCACCGATCACCAGCAACCGGGTTTCGGCCGTCACGAGACTGCGCTCCAACGCATCCCACGCCGTGGTGTACGGCACGCCGAGGCTTGCCGCCTGGGCAAAACTCAGATGGGTCGGCTTTTTCGCCACGCCATTGGCCGGCAGTTTGACGAATTGTGCGTGCGAGCCATCGGCGAAAAATCCCAATTCACGGCCGGTGCCCCAGACTTCCTGACCGATCAGCGCCTGCGGGCCTTCAACGACTACACCGGCGAAATCACGACCGGGAATCCGCGGCAGTGTGGTGTAGGGAAAACGCCCGAGCACGTTCTTCACATCGCTGGGGTTGAGGCCGGCGGCCTTGATCTGGATCAGCACTTCATCGGCGCCGGGGACGGGGGTTGGAACCTCAACGTAGCGCAGGGCCGAGAGGTCACCGGTCTTGTCGAATTGCAGTGCTTTCATGAGCATTTCCCTCGAATGAATAAACAGTTCAGGAGATCCAGCCAGTCACCAGCTGCCGGCCCATTGGCCACACCTTCTCACCGGCCAACATGCCGAGCAGCCCTACCAGCGCGGTGGCCGGCGGTGCGGGGGAACGAAAATCCAGAGCGCCGTAGAGCAAACCGACGCCCAGACCGATGACCAATGAGATGAGGTAACTCATGGCAGACTCCGTGGCTAATTAAAGTATTCCCGGAGTCTAAAGATCGGTAGCGACGAGCACCGGCCAAGTGCTTCTGAATATCGGCCAAAGCGTTTTCAATCCTGACGCTGGCTCGCCGAAAATTGCGAAGGCGCGACGCCTAGTTCCCGTCGGAACATGTCGCTGAAGCTGCTCGGTGAATAACCCAGCTCCCGGGCAATTGCACTGACCGGCACGCCCTGGATCAACTCCGCCACCGCCGTCGCCAGCTGCACTTGGCGCCGCCATTCGGCGAAGCCCATGCCCAAACCGTCCTTGAACAACCGCGCCAGGGTACGCACGCTGGCGCCGGTGTTTTCCGCATGTTGCTCAAAGGCAATGTCCAGCGATGGCGCGGCCATCACCGCCTGGCACAAGTTCATCAGGCGCCGGTCGGAATCATCCGGCAAAGGAATCTTAAGCAGCGAGCGCCTCGCTCGCCTAAGCTCCAGCAGCGCCAGGCCGACCAGCGCTTCGTAATACTCGGGCGCGCCATCGTCGCCCTGCTCCACCAACCCGACGATCAGCTCACGCAGCAGTCCGCCGACTTCGATCACCTGAACCGTGTCGTCCAGCGTCGCCGCCAATGAGGGCCGCAAATAGATGTTGCGCATCTTTAAATCCGAAACCACGCGAATCCCGTGGGGCATACCTGGCGGCAGCCACACCGCTCGTTGCGGCGGCACCACCAGCGCTTCATGGGGCGTCTCGACCCACATCACCCCGCTCATCGCATACAGCAACTGCCCCCACACATGCTCATGCGGCTCGATGTACAAGCCGCGCGGATAGGTGCGCGCCAGCGGTTGCACGGGCACATCGGTGTCACTCAGGTCTGGAGGGGCGGCAAGGGCCATGGGCAGCAATCATTGGGCGTGTCAGAGATTGCATGGTAACGAGCCACCGGCCTTGTCGCCACTGGCGGCATCCATCTGACAATTCGACTGAATTTTCCGTAACGCCAACGATCCTTGTATTACCACAGGGAGGAATACGGGCTATATGAACAACGCAAAACTTTTCGTCATTGAATACACCCTTCATGGCGCGCCCAAGTCTTTCATCATCCGCCTGGACAAGATGGATAACGCGGAGGCTTGGCATTGGGCAAGTTGCGACGCGGGAGTCGGACGAATTCCTCGCTTCGGCCGAGAGAAGGTGCAAAAAACCAGCAAGCCGATGGCGGAGAAGTTCGGCGTGGAAAACGTCAAGTGGCGGCCGGCAAATTGAAATGAAAGTGGAGCCCGATCAGGCTCCACCTTTTTTTTGGATGAGTGGTCAGCGTTTGGCGCACTTGCAGCCCTTGCTGGCACATTCTTCGCCATGTTCGTGGTGCTTGGCGCAGCCTTCACAGCAATAGTGCTTACCGTGGCGCGCGATCGGATGCTCGCCCAGTTTGCAGGAGCATTTGGGGCAGTCGCAGATACTTTCACTGTCGATCATGAGTCTGACTCCATTGGTTGTGGTCGTCCGGGTCTGGCAAATGCGACCCGTACCACCAGTGTAGGAGCTTGCGTCAACCCTGCCGGGTAATGCTGCGACACATGAACAGCAACGCCAGCCCCAGACACACCATCGCCAGTATCCGGCTGCTGGACAACTCGATCGCCGGGTTGCCCAGCCACATCTACCAGTTATCAGATAGAACGCGCCTCTTTTAGGTGCGAGCTTGCTCCCACATCTGCTACAAATTATGCGTCGCGGTTCAGATTCGGAACTGACCCACCAATTTGCCCAGGCGCTGACCGAGGTCGGCCAGGCTGCGGGAAGTCTGGGCGCCGAGTTGGGTTTCGTCGGCGACGTTGTCCACGGCCACAGCGATCTGGTGCACGCTGCGGTTGATCTCTTCGGCCACGGCGGTCTGCTCTTCGGCGGCGCTGGCGATCTGCGCGTTCATCGAGTTGATGGTGCCGATCAACTGGGCCATGGTATCGAGCGAAGCGCCGGCCTCGTTGGCCTGAGCCGAAGTGCCGTCGCCGGCCTCGCTGGAACGGCGCATCGCTTCCACGGCCGATTGGGTGCCGGCCTGCAAGCGATCGATCATGCCCTGGATTTCCTGGGTGCTGATTTGTGTACGACTGGCCAGCGCTCGAACCTCATCGGCCACCACGGCAAAGCCACGCCCGGCCTCACCGGCACGAGCGGCTTCAATGGCGGCGTTGAGTGCCAAAAGGTTGGTCTGCTCGGCAATCGAACGAATCACCCCAAGCACGCTGACAATCGACGACACGTCTTTTTGCAAACTGTCCAGAGACACGCCACTGCTGCGAATGTCGTCCACCAATGCATGAATCTTCACAATGCTGCCGGCCACCACACGCTTGGCAGCCTGGCCTTCTTCGTCGGTCTGCTGGGCAGCCACCGCGGCGTTTTGAGCGCTTTTCGCCACTTCCTGAGCAGCGGCGGACATTTGGTTGATCGCCGTGGCGACCTGATCGGTCTCGTGACGCTGACGTTCCATAGCCTGATCCGAGCGTTGCGCCTGGTCAGAGACCTGATTCACCAGCCCCGTCAGTTGCGAGGTCATTTCGGTGATCTGGCGCACCAGGCCGTGGATCTTGTCGACGAAACGGTTGAACGAGCCGGCCAGTTCGCCGAGTTCATCCTGGCTGGTGATGGTCAGGCGACGCGTCAGGTCGCCCTCGCCCGCCGCGATGTCATCGAGGTTGGCTTTCATCAGGTTCAGCGGACGCAGGATGGTGTTGGCCAGCAGCATCCCGGCGGCGGCAATCACCAACAGCACCACGGCGGCAATCCCGACGATGCTCAGCACCACGCCTTGCATGCGCTCCTGGACCTTGATTTCGACCAGTGCCACTTGGGCTTCGATGCCGTCGAGGTTGACCGACGTACCGACCGCCATGTCCCACTTCGGCAGGTATTCGGTGTAGCCCAGTTTCGGCACCAGCACTTGGGTGTTGCCGGGCAGCGGTGAGCTGTATTGCAGATAGTGGGTGCCGTCCTTCGCGACTTTCACCAGGTCGCGGTTGACGTAGACGCCGTTCGGATCGCGGTTGTCCTTGAAGCTCTGGCCCACGCCTTCAGGGCTGTTGGCCTTGAACAGGCGCACGGTGTTGGAGTCGTAGCCGAAGAAGTAGCCGTCCTTGCCGTAGGTGATGCTCGACAGCAACTTGACCACCTGGGCCCGCGCCGCGTCATCACCGGGGGCGGCCGCATCGTAAAGAGGTTTGATCGTGGTCATGGCCACGGCGACGTAGCTTTGCAGCGTTGCCTTGGCATCGCTGAGCAGGCGCTGGCGAGTTTCCTCGACTTCCTTGCGGGCCTGCTCCTGCAGAATGAACAACGTGGTCAAGCTGATGACCAGCGCAAAGAGCAACACCGGGAGGACGGCAAGGGACAGGACTTTAGCCTTCAGGCTCATGCGCATGACGGTTCACTCTTTTGATTTTATTGGCGTGGTTAAAGGCTTTAACGGCACGCCAGGCCAAAAGTTGAGTGAAGGGTCACCCGACTCAAGACACAAGCGGGCTTGCTCGCGAAAGCGGTATGTCAGTCACACCAATGCTGGATGTGCCGCCGTCTTCGCGAGCCCGCTCCCACATTTGTTTCGGGTTGGCCAGTGAGCAATGGGTTACAAGACCATCGCCGCCACCCAGCCGAACGCCAGCAGCGGCAGGTTGTAGTGCAGGAAGGTCGGGACCACGGTGTCCCAGATGTGGTGATGCTGGCCGTCGATGTTCAGGCCCGAGGTCGGGCCGAGGGTCGAGTCCGAGGCTGGCGAACCGGCGTCACCCAAGGCGCCGGCAGTGCCGACGATGCACACGATCGCGATCGGGCTGAAACCCAACTGGACGCACAACGGCACAAAAATCGCGGCGAGTATCGGCACGGTGGAAAACGACGAACCGATGCCCATGGTCACCAACAGTCCGACCAACAACATCAGCAACGCGCCAATGCCTTTGCTGTGGTCGATCCACGAAGCCGAGGCTTCGACCAGTGTCTGCACTTCTCCGGTGGCCTTCATCACCTCGGCAAAACCGGACGCGGCGATCATGATGAAACCGATCATCGCCATCATCTTCATGCCTTCGGTGAACAGGTCGTCGGTTTCACGCCACTTCACGATCCCCGACACCGAAAAAATCAGAAAGCCTGCCAGCGCGCCAATGATCATCGAGTCCAACAGCAACTGAATGATGAACGCCGCCGCAATGGCCACACCGGCCACCATCAGGCTCAGCGGGTTGTACTGCACCGCGACCTGTTCGACTTGCTCGATCTTTTCCAGATCGTAGACGCGCTTCTTGCGGTAGCTGACAAACGCTGCCGCGAGCCCGACGACCATGCCCAATGCCGGAATCCCCATGGCATGAGTGACGTTGATGCCGCTGATGTCCACCCCGCTACGGGCGACGTTGGCCAGCAGGATTTCATTAAGGAAGATGTTGCCGAAGCCCACGGGCAGGAACATGTACGGCGTAATCAGGCCGAAGGTCATGACACAGGCAATCAGTCGGCGGTCCAGTTGCAGCTTGGTCAGCACATATAAAAGCGGCGGCACCAGCAGCGGAATGAAGGCGATGTGTATCGGCAAGATGTTCTGGGACGCGATGGCCACCACCCACAGCAAACCGAGCAACAGCCATTTGACCTGACGGCCACCGTTGGCGTGCTGGCGGTCGACCATCAGCAAGGCTTTGTCTGCCAGGGCGTGTGCCAGGCCGGACTTGGCAATGGCCACTGCGAAAGCGCCGAGCAATGCGTAGGACAACGCGACGGTCGCGCCACCACCGAGGCCGCTGTTAAAGGCTTTGAGTGTCGCGTCGATGCCCAGGCCACCGGTCAAACCACCCACCAGGGCGCCCACGATCAGCGCGATTACAACGTGCACGCGGGACAGGCTGAGGATCAGCATGACGCCGACCGCGGCAATTACAGCATTAATCATCGTTACCTCAAGGCAAACGGAAAGAGTCCGGTCGGCAGTCTGCAAAGAGCGGATTAAATGAGAGGGTTTTATTAGAGGGCGCGCACTGTGCCGCAGCATCAATGCCTTGTCAAAGCCCACACAGTCCTCTACAGGGGTTTGGAGATGCTTAAAGAAAGCCGAATCACGGCCGTTACAGTGCAAAGTCTCAGATATTTATCGAATAAAGGACGTCTCCATGTCGCTCAGACAACTTTCCATTCAATGGAAAATCACCCTGCTGGCCGGGCTGTGCCTGGCCGGCATCGTGACCCTGCTGGTGGGTCTTTCGCTATATCGCATGGAGCACAGCTCCGAGATGGTGAAAGCATCCAGCATGGAGATGCTCACCGAAGCGGCCCAGGCCCGGATCGAATCCCAGGGTGAAAACCAGGCGCTGGGGATACGCCAGCAATTCATGGACGCCTATCAATATGGCCACGGCTTTTCGCGTCAGGTGCTGTTCCTGCGCGACCAGGCCGAGAAGCGCTTTCTCGATGCCTTTGACCTGCGTGAAGACTTGACGCGTCAGGTCAAGTCGGCCCTGCAAGCCAACCCGGACCTGCTCGGCCTCTCGCTGGTGTTCGAAGCCAACGCACTGGACGGCAAGGACGATCTGTTCGCCGGCCAGGCCGAGTTGGGCAGCAACGACAAGGGACGTTTTGCCCTGTACTGGTCGCAACCTGTGCCTGGCAAGTTAACGTCGATGGCGCTACCGGAAAGCGACATGGCCGATACCAGCACCGGCCCCAGCGGCGAACCGGCCAATGCCTGGTTCACCTGCCCGCGCACGACCCTCAAGCCCTGCGTGATCGAACCCTACTTCTACGTGATCGACGGCCAGAACGTGCTGATGACCAGCATCGTTTTCCCGCTGATGGTCAACGGCAAGGTCATCGCTTCGCTGTCGGTGGACATCAACCTCAACAGCCTGCAAGCCGTCAGCCAGGTCGCGAGCAAGAAGCTCTATGACGGCCAGACCAACGTCAGCATCATCAGCCCGGTCGGTTTGCTGGCCGGCTACAGTCCGGACGCCAGCAAACTCAGCCAGCGCCTGGACACCGTGGACAAAACCAACGGTGCCGAGCTGATCCGCATGCTCGCCGCCAGCAGCAAGACCGAAAGCCTGCACAACAATCAACAGCTCAAAGTGCTGTCGCCGTTCCAGCCGATTCCCGGTGGCAAATCCTGGGGCGTGTTGCTTGATGTGCCGGAGAAAGTCCTGGTCGGCCCCGCCGAAGCGTTGAAAAAACAACTCGATGAAAGCAACACCGCCGGCACCCTGGTCGAACTCGGCCTAGGTGTGCTGGCCGCGTTGATTGGCCTGTTGCTGGTGTGGCTGATGGCCCGCAGCGTGACCAAGCCGATCCTGGGCGTGGCGCACATGCTCGAGGACATTGCCAGCGGCGAAGGCGATCTGACCCGCCGCCTGGCCTACGACAAAAAGGACGAACTCGGTCAATTGGCCGGCTGGTTCAACCGCTTCCTCGACAAGCTGCAACCGATCATTGCCGAGGTCAAACGCTCGGTGCAGGACGCGCGCAGCACGGCGGATCAGTCGTCCGCCATCGCCACCCAGACCAGCGCCGGCATGGAGCAGCAATACCGTCAGGTGGATCAGGTCGCTACCGCTTCCCACGAAATGAGCGCCACCGCCCAGGACGTTGCTCGCAGTGCAGCGCAAGCCGCACAGGCGGCGCGGGATGCGGATCAGGCCACCCGTCGCGGTCTGACCGTGATCGACCGCACCACCACCAGCATCGACAACCTAGCGGCCGACATGAGCGCGGCGATGGTTCAAGTCGAAGGCCTGGCGGCCAACAGCGAGAAGATCGGTTCGGTGCTGGAAGTGATTCGGGCCATCGCCGAACAGACCAACCTGCTGGCGCTTAACGCCGCCATCGAGGCCGCTCGTGCCGGTGAAGCCGGGCGCGGTTTTGCCGTGGTGGCCGATGAAGTGCGCAACCTGGCGCGCCGGACCCAGGAGTCTGTCGAAGAAACCCGCCTGGTGATCGAGCAGTTGCAGAGCGGCACTCAGGACGTGGTCGGCTCGATGAACAACAGCCATCGTCAGGCTCAGGGCAGTGTCGAACAGGTGGGTCAGGCGGTGACGGCGCTGCGGCAGATTGGTGAGGCGGTAACGGTGATCAGCGACATGAACCTGCAGATCGCCAGTGCCGCGGAAGAGCAAAGCGCCGTGGCCGAGGAGATCAACAACAACGTGGCGACGATTCGGGATGTGACGGAGTCCCTGTCGGGGCAGGCCAATGAATCGGCACGGGTGAGTCAGTCGCTCAATAGCCTGGCGAATCAGCAGCAGAGTTTGATGGATCAGTTCCGCGTTTAACGCAGTTATTGCGTCCTCTGAAGATCAAAATGTGGGAGCGGGCTTGCTCGCGAATGCGGTGTGTCAGCAACAGCGATGTCGACTGACACACCGCATTCG
>NZ_VOBM01000056.1:0-36282 GCF_008370005.1 Pseudomonas sp. ANT_J28 | reverse complement strand
TTGATCATCTTTACAACTTCCAGCTTGAAGCTGTCGTCGAATACTTTGCGTTTGTCGGTCATGGAGAACTCCTCAATAGGTGTATTTTCCACCTATCGGGGTGTCCGGGGAAATTAGACCACTGCACTTTTCTGCGATTGTTCTGTGCTGGTCTCGGAGTGCCCATGAGCGGAGGGGCGTCCGGGTGGGCGCCCCTTTGTGACGTCAGGACGGTTCAGCATCCATACGTCGCGCAACGACATCCAGCACATCGCATCCATCACGCAAAGGTATGCAGCAAAGCAATGCGAAGTCACTGAGTATTACCGAGTCCGTGGTGATATCGCCACGCATCGCGAGGTTTTCCAGGGTCTGCGTTACCGCGCCAATTCGGTAGCGTGCGGTGCTAAGCAGTGAGTGCAGCGGTTGGGTGGTATTTACATACAGCGAGGGAAGGTCGTCGGCATTGCTGGTTAAAGCCATATATTCGTTCATAAGTGAAGCTCCATTAACTTAAGGGATCTATCACTCCAATTGCATCGGGTCGCCAAACCCGACACGCCATTTTGGCGTTGGGTGGACTATAGGCCTCGTGACAAAAGCGCAGCAATGGACAAGTGTACGGACAATTCCCAGAGTCGTGTAGGACGTTGCTCTTTCGACAGTTTGTCTGGGGAACACCCTTTTTTGCATCAGGAAACCGCAGCACCTGAACCAACGCTGTCGCCCATCAAAGTTTCATAATTCCTGATGGTCTCTCGGCATAGGATGACTACCTAAGGTCACCGCGCTTCCAACCCACAGGAAACTGAAAAATGATCTCGAACCTCTTCAAAGTCTCTCTGATCGCCGGTGCATTGCTGTTGAGCGCCTGTTCGGGTGCAAGCACCCATAGCGAATATTCGGAAGCCACCCTTCCGTCTGCCGGTTTTGGTCCGGGGCCTACTAACAACCCCAATAAGATGAATTTCCATGGCAGTGCGCTCGGCAACAGCTTCGGCGAGTACGGTTCGGGGTTGTTGCACGACGACTAGGGTGTGACGCAACGGAGCGTTATTTCTGCCGTTGCGTGTTCTCCGAGGGGCGACTGCTGCGCAGTCGGACGCAGGCTGCGCCAGCTGCTACATGGATCGAGTAGGTGGCGGTTATTTGGGCTCGGGTGTCGCTATCCATTGGCCCAAAACTTTTTGGTAGTTGCCTGTGACTTTGGCCAGGTGCAACCACTGATCGACGTACAACTTCCAAGTCATGTCATCACGCGGTAGCAAATAAGCCTTTTCGCCATATTGCATGAATTGCTTCGGGTTCACCGCGCACAGACCCGGTTTGAGTTTCTGCTGATAGAGCGCTTCCGAAGCATCGGTGATCATCACGTCAGCCCTCTTGTCCAGCAGTTCCTGGAAGATGGTCACGTTGTCGTGAAGGCGTAATTGCGCCTTGGGTAGAAAGGCGTGAACAAAGGCCTCGTTGGTGCCGCCGGCCGGTTCGACCAGGCGAACCGAAGGCTGGTTGATTTGCTCGACGGTCTGGTACAGCGCCTGATCCTCGCAGCGCACCAGCGGGATTTTGCCGTCGACGTCCAGCGTGGTGCTGAAGAAGGCTTTTTTCTGACGCTCCAGCGTGACCGAGATGCCGCCGACGCCGATGTCGCATTTGCCCGCGAGCATGTCGGGCATCAGGGTTTTCCAGGTGGTCTGCACCCACTCGACTTTGGCGCCCAGGCTGTCGGCCAGCGAACGGGCCATGGCGATGTCGATGCCCGAGTATTCGCCGTCCTCGGCTTTGACGGTATAGGGTTTGTAGTCGCCTGTTGTGCACACGCGCAGTTGGCCCTGTTGGATGACGCTGTCCAAATGCGATTGCTCTGCCTGAGCGCCAAACGATAGAGCAAGCAGGCCACCGAGCATCATTGTGCTTTTTAGGATGTTCATTGTTATCCGGCTTCCATGATGGAGTGGGGGCAGAGAGTACTTACTTTCTGCTGCACCGCTCAACATCATCCTCGCCGGGGCGGACTCAGTGACAGCAGCAACTTGAACCGCCGCAGCCAGATTTTTTCTTTACGCTTTCATGCTTGTCTTCTGTCAGTACGCTTGCTGGATACCCTGCCTCCTTCAGTGCCGATAACAGAACATCGCTCTCGACTTCCCCAGTCACCTTGACCCGACCGGACGCCAGATCGACAGTCACTTCACCCACTCCGGCGAGCGGCTGTAACGCGGCGTTGATGTGTTTGACGCAACTCCCGCAGCTCATGCCTTCGACTTGCAGTTCAGTACTGTTCATTACGTAAACCTCTTTTACTGTGAGTGGCAGGTGGCGTGATGACCGTGGATCGATGGTTGACCCTGCCACGATGGCAAGGTCAAGCGCTTCTTTAAAAACGTTAGTTGCTCATCGGCATCTTCATCATGCTCGACTGCTCATCCATCATTTTCATCATCATGCCCATCATCTGGTCTGAGCGGTCCTTGCCGCCGGACATGCCTTTGCCCATTCCCATGCCTTGGCAATGGTTGTGCATCATGCCCATGCTGTCCTTCATCGTGGCCATGCCTTCTTGCATGGCGGCCTGGCGTTCGGCCGGGGTTTTGGCGGCGATCATTTTTTCGTGGGCCGCCTGCATTTTTTGCATCTGTTCGCTCATGGCCTTGTCTTGCGCGGTGGCGGTGGCGGTGGCGGTGGCCGGTGCGGTTGGCGGTGTGTCGGGGTGATGTTCCTCGACGGCCAGAGCAACCAATGGGCTACTGATGAGCAGTGCGGCGACGAGTGCTTTGAAGGGCGTATGCATGGCAATCTCCAGTGAGTCAGGGACGTACAGGATGTATTGAGCCGCGCTAAAGAGGCGAAGCCAAAGGGGGGCGGCCGGAGTTCCGGGCGCTCGGAGGACGGTGTTGATTGTTGAAGTGAGCGAAGCGCAGGCGTGCTGGCGGCCACAGTGCGAGCACTTGGCGGATCAGCAGCGGTAGGTGAGTGCGGAACCAGAGCATAGTGTGTACTCGATCCGAGGGATTATCTTGAGCTTAGTCCTGAGCAAGAGGCCGTCATTGATCCATATCACGTGATGCCCCTTTACGTTACTCCGCGCTCATTTCCATCTCTGGCCGTCGTCCATGCCCGGCATCTGGCTGTGATCCATGTTCTGCATGTCGTCGGTGGCGGCCATCGCCGAAGAGAGTGTCAGGCTCGCGGTCACGAGTGCCAAAGAGATTGGAGTGAGTCTGGTCTTGGGTGGGCGCCTCATTCTTCCACCCAAACTTCACGGAACGCGAATTTCTCCATGTGGCCGGTGAGGTGCAGTTCGATCGTACGGCTGGGCTCGCGGCCGTCCGGGTCTTCGAAGGTGCTGCGCAGGTCGGAATAGGTCAGGACGCGGCGACCGTGGACCCCCAACCTTTCTCGCTGACGTCGTGGATGAAATCACCCACGGTGGGCTTGTTGTAGTTGTAGTAATCGGACTGTTTTTTCAGCGTCTTCATCAGGCCGACCGTATCTTCATCGGTCCAGTCGGTCAGCATCACCACGTAATCGCGGTCGTACTGGAACGGCTCCGGCTCCTTGGCATCAATCACCAACGGCCCGTAAACGCCTGACTGCTACTGAAAACCCGAATGGCTGTGGTACCAGTAAGTGCCGTTCTGCCGGATCTTGAACTGGTAGACGTACATGCCATCCGGCTCGATGCGGTGAAAACTCAGCCCCGGCACGCCGTCCATGTTGGCCGGCAGCAAGATGCCGTGCCAGTGAATGGAGGTGTCGGCGTTGAGTTTGTTCCTCACCCGCAGCGTCACCGTGTCAGCTTCGCGCCAACGCAGCAGGGGGCCGGGAATACCGCCGTTGATGGTCATTGCGATACGCGGGTTGCCGGTGATGTTGACCGGGGTTTCGCCGATGAGCAGGTCGAAATCGGTGCCCGCCAGTACCTGAGGCTCGCCCGGACTGGTGACCGCCCAGACAGGCGTGCGCCATAACCCGAGGCCGCCGAGGAGCCCGCCCGCGGCCAGCCCCTTCACGAAGGTGCGTCTTGATGTGTTGGAGTATTTATTGGCGTGTATCGGGCGTTAATGCTGCGGCTACGGTGCTGCCACCGCAATTGATATACGAAGACGACTTCAACCAACGCTGATCCGGATAATAAGAAAACAACAACTGCCCATCTTTCATCGAATCAATCAACTTATGCGCAATCGCCGGCCGCACAGCCGGACAACCCAGGCTTCTGCCAATCCGGCCATTCGCTCGGGCAAGAACCGGACTGACATAGGGCGCCCCGTGAATAACGATCGCCCGCTCAAATGCGTTGTCATTGAAGCCCGGTTCCAGTCCTTCCATGCGCAACGAATAACCGTTCTGGCCGACATAGCTCGATTGGGTGCGGTACAAACCAAGGCTGGTGGCAAAGCTTTCATTCTGGTTGGAAAACTTGACCGCCATGTTCTCGCCGCTATTGCGACCGTGGGCAACCAGTTCATGGAACAGCAATTTACGTTTCTTCAGATCGAACACCCACAACCGTTGTTCGGTCGAAGGCAGTGAGTAATCGATGACGGCAAGTCTTTGGACAGGTGCTTTACCTTGGGCCAAGCTGCATTGGGTAGCGCGTACGGCCAGCCCGATGACTTTGGCGTTAGCGCCTGGTGCTGCTTTGAGCAGCGCGGCTTCAAGCGAATCGGCGTAGGCTGCCGGTACCGAAACTGACGTCAGCAGCAGGGCCGTGAATAGGAAACCAAAGCGGTCTCGCGCCATATGTAAGTCTCACATTAATGTTTCGAGTCTAGCAGTGTGCAGGATGCTAGCCGTTGAATACGGGGGCGATTAAGGATTATCCATGGGGCAGTTAACAAGGTTATTCGTCATAAGCCGCATCTTTTTTATGGGCTTTCTGATCAGCGGCGCAGCGATTGCAGAAACTTCGCCGATTGAGGTGATATCTGCAGTCATCAGCAGAACTGGCGCAGCACCTGACGATTACGTCGCTCAAGCGATTCAGGCGGCACTTGAGCCATTGAGTTCAGCGTTTCCACCCTTGCTCACTTCACGCGGCCATCAACGGCTGGATCCGAGTCGCGTGCTCATGGATTTTTACATGCATCGGGGTTATCGCTCGGCCTGGACGAACGACAGCGATGTCATTCAGTTATTGAAAAGCCTGAGCGGCACCCAGGCCGACGGGCTGGACCCTGCGGACTTTCATATTGATGAGTTGGCGAACGCCAGGGCGTCGATGCAGGCAACAGAGCCGACGCTGGCGCAACGGGCGGCGTTCGATATCGCGGCCACCCGGACCTTTATCACGGCGCTGCTGCAATTACGGCGCGGCAAGGTTGACCCTTCGCGTCTGGACATCCATTGGAATTTCGACCCTGTGGGCGCCGATCCTCGTGGAGACATGAATAACTTGTTCGCCGCGCTCAATGCTCATGACGTGGCGCGCGCTTTCGCCGAAGCACCGCCACAAGAGGCGGTTTACCGCAGCCTGCGCGTGGGCCTGGCGCAACTGCGCAAGGTTCGGGACGCTGGCGGCTGGCCGAAGATTGCCGAAGGCCAATCCCTCAAGCCAGGCATGGATGGCGCCTCTGTCGCGCAGTTGCGAGCACGCTTGGTGGCGGGTGGTTATCTG
This sequence comes from Pseudomonas sp. ANT_J28, assembly GCF_008370005.1. Lineage (NCBI taxonomy): Bacteria > Pseudomonadati > Pseudomonadota > Gammaproteobacteria > Pseudomonadales > Pseudomonadaceae > Pseudomonas > Pseudomonas sp. ANT_J28. The sequence goes on along the minus strand of NZ_VOBM01000056.1, from coordinate 30,683 downwards.
ACCCCATCAAAGAAGCAACGCACTGATTACGACGACAGCGTCGCCGCGGCGGTGAAAAAGTATCAAACCGAGCAATACCTGGGGGCGGATGGCGTGGCGGGGGGCGCGACACTGGCTGCGTTGAATGTGCCCGTAGAGGCGCGGATAGACCAGGTTCGGGTGAACATGGAGCGCGCGCGTTGGTTGCTGTACAAACTTCAGGGCACTTTTGTCATCGTTGATATTGCGGGTTACAAGGTGGCGCTTTATCGCGACGGTAAGGCGATATGGCGTTCCCGGGTTCAGGTCGGCAAGCCGTTTCGCAGTACGCCTGTGTTTCAAGCCGAGATTACTTATGTAACGTTCAACCCCACCTGGACCGTGCCACCGACCATCCTCGTCCAAGACATGCTGCCGAAGATTCATAGAGATCCTGGCTACCTTGCCGCCAACCGTATAAGAGCCCTTGATCGAGAGGGGAATGTGCTCGATCCGTCGACCGTCGACTGGGATAACGCGCGCGGTATCACGCTGCGACAGGATGCCGGGCCAGATAATTCGCTGGGGCAGGTGGTCATTCGGTTTCCCAATGACTATTCGATTTACCTCCACGACACGCCGCATCGCGAGTTGTTTGCTCAATCGCGCCGTGCCACCAGTTCAGGCTGCATACGGGTGGAGAACCCGCTGCAGTTGGTGGAACTGCTGTTCAACGACCCGGTTCGTTGGAATAGCGCCGGGATACAGGCCCAGTTGGCTAACGGCAAGACCGAAAACATCCGGCTTCCCGTCAAGGTGCCGGTGCTGTTGGCTTACTGGACGGTGGACCTGAGTAACGATGGTCGAGTGATATTTAAACCCGATGTATACGGATACGATTCCGCGGTACTGCGGGGATTGAACCTGCCTTCGGAGCTATCCATTCTGGATGTGCGACGAGCAGGAACTTCCGCTGTGGCGACGGGGCAAAACCGGCAATGGCCGTGAAGGAAGCGGGACTTGCAGGTCATTGATGCACCTAAGATGCAAGCGCTCTGCGTCAACCTTTGCGCCCTGTCGCAGATTCCGGGGTTGGTGAAGCCAAAAGGTTGGCTCACCCGTTGAAAACTATCACAATGCAAAAATAGTTACTGATCATCGATGTAAAGGGATAGGAAATTGAAGATGGATGTTGCGCAAAAAAAACCGTCACTCAACACAGGTATGCTTGATGTGCATGACTTCGATGAGTGCCGCAACATCCAAAAAGGTGCCGTGTTTATCATCGCCTCGGGGGCGTCCGCTAAAGATTTTCCACTGGAAAAGTTTGCAGACGTTCCGATGATCACGATGAACGGCGCCATTACCATGTTCTCCGGGACAGGTATCAAGCCGTTCTTTTATGCCTGTACGGATCAAGGCTTTTCCGAACAGCAACCCGAATTGTTTTCAGAGGCCATGCGCATCAGTCAGCGGGTTGCACTGTGGCAAGAGCACATCTGGCATACGACGGTAGCGCCTGAGGGCGAACTGTATTTACTCGGCCGAGCGCCCAAGCTCTCCTGGACGGACTTGGTTTTCAGGGCCGATAAAGAACTGGTCAGAAGTCGCAAGCTCGGAAATGGACGCAATAGAACCCTTGGTTTCAGCAAGAACCTTAAACGCGGTTTTTTTGATGCCCGTACGGTGGCTTATCTGGCTTTGCAGATTGCCTATCACGTGGGCTTTACCAAGGTGTTTTTGGTAGGCGTCGACTTGAATCAGTCTGTGAGTCGTTTTTACGAAGAGGCCGACACGTTAACGTCGCCATGTCTGCTCGATCAGCATTTTTATACGAGAATCCTGCCGTCGTTCGAGATCTTGTCGAAGTACGTCGTGGATGATGATTTTCAGGTCTACAACCTGTCCAGTTCCTCAAGAATTCCGGGTGAACTTATTCCCCGAGTGACGCTGGATGAGATCGACAAGATTATCTAAAAGATGTTTGGGCTTTATTGAAATGGGCGCACTCGGGGCGCCCATTTTTGTGTGTGTTATTTATCGACCGTCAATCGTTCGGCACTTGCGTCGGATCTGCAAATAAGCGTCGCCTAAGCTTTGATTTATCCGGACATTCTTCCGGTACTTACACGGAAGGGGTGGCATGACTTTATTAAAGTTCGGCGTGTGGATCCTGATGGTCTGTTTGGCAGGCTGCGCAACCAGCAATAGTTATGAACCTCCACCGGTTCCGGCCTCAGCGATGACGCTAGACGATGGGCAAATTCATAGCACGTTAGTGGGTAAGAAGTTTTATGGAACCACCCGGCAGGGCAGTCACCCCTACGCGATCAGGTTTCTACCCAATGATATTGATGTGTTCGAGATGGCGCCCAACGCGCCGGAAAAAGAACGGTAGACTCTGAAAGACGGTGTTGTTTGCGTCATACCTAATGGGTACCCAACCGAGTGCAGCCAAGTGAAGGTTGCCAATAATGAGTATTGGTTCGTCGACCCAAAGAATAGGAGCGTCAACGCACACCTGAAGCTCACGCCTTGATGGTGATTCTCGTGAAGGAATGGGCGTTTGTGGTACGCCCATTCTTTGTGATCATGCCTGGCCCAGTTCCTCGCGCAAAAACTCCCGATTCGGAGGCCGCCATCTCCGCTCGCACGGAATTGGCGGCGTGCTTTCAATTGGCGGCGCTGCACGGTTTGGAGGAGGGCATCTGCAACCACTTTTCCGCCATGGTACCGGTTCGGGATGATCTGTTTTTCGTGAACTCCTACGGCTACGCGTTCGAAGAAGTCACCGCTGACAACCTGCTGGTGCGATTTTCAGGGCAACGTCGTGGTGGACGAAGACTACAACGGTCTGGCGCTCGACGAGTCTGAAGGCGACCGGATTGCCAGCGTCATGGGCGATGCCGACATTCTGTTTTTGAAGAACCACGGAGTGATCGTCGCCGATGCGGCGACTAGCCAAAGGACATTTGCCCCATCCCCCCCCCGTAGACTAAGCTCACAAAAAATAAGGGTTTTGGGGTGTTGCCCATGCCTTACCCTTACAGGACGCGCTTTTGCCTATCCCTCTTCACGATCCGCACAACGCCACCGGCGTCACGTTGAAACGGCTACCTCTGCGCAAAGCAGCGGTGCTGTTTATTGCGGTCGTGTGCCTGAGCCTGTGCGGTTTGCTGTACCTGCAACTGGAACAGTCACGCCGGCATGACCTGGCCTTGGCGCAAGTGGCGTCTTCAAACCTGACGCGGGCCATGGCGCAGCAGGCCGAAGACACCTTCATGCAAGCCGATCTGGTGCTGACCAGTCTGACAGACTGGATTCAGGCTGACGGTTTCGGCGCGCCTCAAAAGCCACGCATGCAGAAAACATTCGCCCGGCGGGTGCAGGCGCTGAATCAATTGCACGGGATATTTCTGTTCGACCAGAAGGGGCAGTGGATCGTTAGCTCTTTCGAGAATCTGCCACGTGGCCCGGGTGTGGCGGATCGCGAGTACTTCAAGTTTCACCAACAGAACGTCTCGCCCCTGGCGCACATCGGGCCAGCGATTCGCAGTCGGGAAAATGGCGAGTGGATCATCCCGATATCCAAACGGGTGAACGACAAGAATGGCAATTTCCAGGGCGTGTTGTTGGCCGGTATCAAGATGGCGTACTTCGATCAGTTCTTCAAAAGCTTCAGCATTGATGAGAACGGTTCGATGTTTTTGGGATTGACCGACGGAACGCTACTGGCGCGACGGCCGTTTGTGGAGTCGTTGATTGGCACATCACTGGCCAAGAGCGAAATCTTCGAGAAATTGCTGCCCAACGCGCCTTCCGGTAACGCGATGTTCCGCTCGCTGGTCGATGGTGTTGTGCGGTTGTATGGCTACCGTCAGCTCGACTCTTATCCGCTGGTCGTGTCTGCCGCCTCGTCCAGGGATTCGATTCTCAAGGATTGGAACGACACGGCGTTTCGCTCCACGGTCATCGTTGCCCTGGTGGTGCTGGGCGTGGGGCTGTTCGGTTGGATGTTCCTTTATCAGGTGCGTGTCGGCGAACGGGTCGAGGCGGATTTGCGCACGGCGAAGGAAGCGCTGAAGCTGATCGCGACCCACGACAGCCTGACCGGCCTGGGCAATCGCCGGCTGTTCGAGGGAGCGCTGGACATCGAGTTCGGCCGAGGCGCCCGGCAGTCGAGTTCGCTGAGCCTGATCATGCTCGATATCGATTACTTCAAGCGCTACAACGACGCTTACGGCCACGTGGCGGGGGACCATTGCCTGGCTGAAGTGGCGCGGGCGGTGAAGGGATGCTGCCATCGAAAAGCCGATTTGGCCGTGCGGTACGGCGGTGAGGAGTTTGCGGTATTGCTGCCCGACACCGACATTCACGGCGCGATGGTGATTGCCGAGCAGATCCGCCGCAGCGTCATGGACAAGAACATCATCCATAGCGGTTCACCCTCGGGCTTTGTGACGGTCAGTCTGGGTTGTTATTCGTTTGTACCGACGGGGCGGGACAGCATGGAAGTGTTCATCGAACGTGCGGACGCGGCGCTGTATCAAGCCAAGCATTCGGGGCGAAACCGCTCGGCGGTGCTGTCGATGGAGGGCGGTGTCGAGGCACTGCTGCGTTCGGATCGTTGAGGTGTCTCTCGAGGTTGTTTCACCCGCGCAACACCCCGGCCAACCGGCTGTCTGCCTGTCAGATCCTCTTCAATTGATCGTCTAGAGTTGCGGTAACGCTGCCGATCCCGGCAGGTCTCCCCACCGCACGGATGATCGTCAGAATGTTGATTACTCAAGCATTGACAGCCGTTGCTCTAACCGTTGCAGCCTGCGCCATCTTTCCGCTCGCGAGCCATGCTCAATCGAAAGTCACAGCCGAAGAAGCACACGCCATCGGCGTGGATGCCTACCTTTATTTTTACCCGTTGTTGACCATGGACATCACCCGCAAGCAATTCACCAACATCGAACCGGGCAAGGAATTCGGTAAAGGTCCGATGAATATGTTTGTCAGCGTGCCGCAGTATCCACCTGCCGATTTCAAAGGGGTGGTGCGCTCGAACTTCGACACCTTGTATTCCATTGCCTGGCTGGATTTGACCAAAGAACCGCTGGTGATCGCAGCGCCCGATACGGCCGGGCGTTTTTACTTGCTACCGATGCTCGACATGTGGACCGATGTATTCGCCTCACCAGGCTGGCGCACCACGGGCACCCAAGCGGGGCAGTTTCTGGTGACACCGCCGGGCTGGACCGGGACGGTACCTGTGGGATTGAACCATCTGCCGGCGCCTACGCCCTTTGTCTGGGTCATTGGTCGCACCCAGACCGACGGCGCCGCGGACTACGCGGCCGTGCACAAAATTCAGGCTGGCTACACCGTGACACCGCTGTCCCGACTGGGTAAAAGCCCCGAGCCGGTCAGCGTGAACATTGACCCGGTCGTGGACATGAAGACCCCGCCCAAGATCCAGGTCGACTCAATGTCGGCGGCCGACTACTTCGCCTACGCCGCCGAATTGCTCAAAGTGCACCCTGCACACATCAGTGATCAACCGATCCTGGCGCAGATGAAGCGTATCGGTATCGAACCCGGAACATCCTTCGACATGGATGCGCTGGACCCGGAAATCAAAGCAGCGCTTCGGACCGTGCCCGAGGACGCGCAGACGCTGATGACGTGGAAGGTTCCAACCCTCGCTCGCGTGGTCAACGGCTGGTCGATGAACACCGACACCATGGGCGTCTACGGCAACTACTACCTCAAGCGCGCGATCGTCACGCAACTCGGGCTCGGCGCCAACTTGCCCGAGGATGCGATTTATCCGCTGAACATCGGCGATGTCGAAGGCAAACCACTCGATGGCGCGAACAAGTACGTGCTGCATTTCAACAAGGGTGAAATGCCGCCGGTAAACGCTTTCTGGTCGATCACCTTGTACGACCCTGAAGGATTCCAGGTCGGTAATGCGCTCAACCGTTTTGCATTCAGTAGCTGGATGCCGTTCAAGACGAACGCCGATGGTTCGCTGGACATCTACTTCCAACACGAAAACCCCGGCAAGGGCCTTGAAGCCAATTGGCTGCCGGCACCGAAGGGAGGGTTCAACCTGACCATGCGTTTGTATGGGCCCAAGCCCGAGGTTTTGAACGGCAAGTGGAACCCGCCACCGGTCAAGCCAGCCTAGTCCCGCGTTTCAGGCCAAAAAGCAGCCGACGATCATCGGCTGCTTTTACGCGTCCAGCTGCCCGTCCCGCCGCCGGCACCGCCCGTTCCACCGCCCGCCGCGCCCGTGCCACCCCCCGCGCCAGAGCCGCTGTTCCCGGCATTGCCACCATTTCCGCTACCCGACGAGCCCGATCCGCTATTGCCGCCGTTAGCGTTATGGTCGCTCGAGGGTTGGCCAGGGTTATTGTTGGGCGCCATTGTCAAGCCGCTGACTGAACCCGATTGGGGACCGGTCGCATCAGCGCCATCGCCTGAGGCTGAAAAAATGCCAACGGACAGGGCGGACAGCACTCCAGCCAGTAACAGCGAAGTCATTTTGATGGTCATCATGGTGCGTCTCCAAGATGAGTCGTTACCTGATGTTGGTGTGAAGGACAGGGCACTTGCGTCCGTCCGGCATGATCCGTTCGTGGCGCACGATGCCTTCCAGTATGTCCATCTGCAGGCATTCTCGGCATCAAAAGGTACGCGGGCGATCCGTGCAATTACAGGGCAGCGGCCGTCCATTGGCAATGGTCGTGTAATCGGTTCTTCATTAGCGGCAATGGCTTGCGTTATCCAGGCGCCAAGGCCCAGCATGGCTGCTATGTTCAGTAAGCGTTCGGCGAGTGCCCGGGTAAAAAAGCATTGCGAGCGTCGCATCCCGATCAGGCAATCGATTGACAGGATAAGTGCATGGATATGACCGCCGTTACCACCGTCACAGCTCCCCGTCATACGCCGATAACCCGTAACCTGGTGTTTGTCGTCGGATTGCTGTTTGTTCTGGGTGTGCTGATCGCTCTGTTGGCCTTGTTCAACATTGCCGGGCGGCTGGACGCCCAGGACCTGTCCAAAACCACGTTCTACACCCATCGCGCGCTGGAAAACCGCATCACCGCCTCGAAAAGCTACGTCGCCAGTTATGCAAACTGGACGTCCGCCTACGACCATTTGAACGGCAAGGTCGATGTGCAATGGGCCTACGTCGAGCAGAACCTGGGCAAAACCTTGTTCAGCATCGATCACTACGATGGCGTCTTCGTGGTCGATCATCAGCAAACCAAATATTCAGTGGTGCGCGGGCTTCAGGTGCAGGAGGCTGCGACCACCTATCTTTCGGCATCAATGGCGACGCTGATAGAGGCAGTCCAGAGTCAGGAAAGCCTCATTGAACCCGTCAGCCAGTTCACGCTGTTCGAGGGCAAGCCGGCATTGCTGACGGCTGCCGCGATCGTTCCCAATGACGAAAGGCCGGCGGTCGATCCTCAAAGCACCTCGGTGCTGGTATTCGTCGACCAGTTAAGCCCTGACAAGCTCAGCGCCTTGAGCGCCGATTACGGCTTGCATGATTTAAACCTGGCACCTGATGACGCCATCTCGCCCGGCAGGCCAGCCGTGGCACTGGCGAACACCGGCTACAGCCTGGTTTCCCGACTTGAGCAGCCGGGTCACCAGTTACTCTGGTCGCTGCTGCCGCCATTGGGCGGTGCGCTGTTGGTGCTGGCGTTGTTAACGGCTTATTTCTTCCGGTATGTCTTACGCACGTCCGGGCATGTGGATGCCAGCTACACCAGCCTCGATTTATCGAACCAGGCGCTGGAGGCCAGTGAAGAGCGTTTTCGTGCCGTGGCTGAGGCCGCTTCCGACTGGATCTGGGAAATCGACGACAAGCATTGCATCTCTTATCTGTCAGGACGTTTCGCCACCGTCACCGGTTTTTCCGATCAGCAATGGATAGGGCAGGACATCGGGCAACTGCTCAATTGCGATACGCTGCCCTTGTCGCTGTGGCTGCATAAGCTCAATGAAGAACAGCCCGTCAGCCATTTGCGCTGCTCCTATCGCGATCAGTCGGGACAACAGCGTATTTGCCGGGTTTCGGCACGACCGATCCATCGCAAGGGCGCGGTGGTGGGCTATCGCGGAACGGCCAGCGACATCACCGATGAAGTCGCCGCCCATGCCCAGATCCAGCATCTGTCGTTGCACGATGCCCTGACGGGGCTGCCGAATCGCAACAAGCTGGCGCGTTACCTCGACGAGGCCCTGGCGCAGAAAGGGCATTCGGCGGCGCTGGCGCTGTTGATGATCGATCTGGATAACTTCAAGCCGATCAACGATTCCCTCGGTCACCCGGCTGGCGACGCCGTGCTGCTGGAAGTGGCCACCCGATTGCGCGAGTGCACGCGGGACATCGATCTGGTGGCTCGGCTCGGTGGTGATGAGTTTGTGCTGGTGCTCAACGGCATGGACAGCCACGCCGAAATCGACCGGTTCTGCGAGCGTTTGCTCGAGAGCCTTCAGCAGCCGATTCATTACGAGCATCACGCGCTGCACATCGGCGCGAGCATCGGTGTCGCCTTGAGTCGGCGTCAGGGTCACATTCCCAATGAGCTGATCCGGTGTGCCGACATTGCGCTGTATCAGGCTAAATCCAACGGCAAGAAGACCTGGTGCTACTTTGCGCCGCACATGAACGATCAGATCCAGCACCGCCGGCAACTGGAAAACGACCTGCGCCGGGCGATCAAGAACAACGAGTTCGTGATGCATTACCAGCCGCGCTACAACTTGAGCGGCAAGCAGGTGGTTTCGGTGGAAGCGTTGCTGCGCTGGCAGCATCCGGAGCAGGGACTGCTGAGCCCCGACGAGTTTATCCCTTTGGCCGAGCAGACTGACCTGATCGTGCCTTTGGGGCGCTGGGTGTTGCGCGAAGCCTGTGAGACGGCCCTGACCTGGCCCGGTGCGTTGATGGTGTCGGTCAATTTGTCGCCTGTTCAATTTGCCCGCAGCGATGTGGTGGAGGACGTCAGGGAGGCATTGATCCAGACCCGTTTACCGGCCAGTCGTCTGGAGCTGGAAATCACCGAAAACGTGATGCTCATCGATGTGGATGGCGCGTTGGCAACCATGAATGCGCTCAAGGAACTGGGCGTGCGGTTGAACATGGACGACTTCGGTACCGGCTATTCGTCCCTGGGTTACTTGCGCACGTACCCGTTCGACGGGATCAAGATCGACAAGCGTTTCATCTCGTCCATGAGTGGCGGCGGCAATGACCGCGCCGTGGTGCAGGCGATCATCAACCTGGGCAAAGCCATGGGCCTGACCGTGACGGCAGAGGGCGTCGAGACCCTGGAGCAACTGGACTTCCTGATCTCGGACCAGTGCAATGAGGTGCAGGGTTTCTACTTGAGTCGGCCTATGGAAAAGCAGGCGCTACTGCCATTGCTCAAGGCGTCGCATGACGAGTTCCCAGTGTAGGGGCGAGCGTTGGAACATGAAGAACCTGAAAATCGCGACATTCAACGTCAACGGCATGCGCGCCCGACTGCCCAACTTGCTGGCCTGGCTTGCACGAGAGCAGCCAGACATCGCCTGTTTACAAGAGCTCAAGTCGGTCGACAGTGCTTTCCCAGCCGCCGAGCTTGAGGCCGCTGGCTACGGCGCGATCTGGCAAGGTCAGTCTTCGTGGAACGGCGTGGCGATTCTGGCGCGGGATGCTCAGCCGCTGGAGAGTCGTCGAGGCCTGCCGGGTGATGACAGCGACACCCACAGCCGGTATCTGGAGGCCGCCGTGCACGGGATTCTGGTGGGCTGCCTGTACCTGCCCAATGGCAACCCGCAGCCGGGGCCGAAGTTCGATTACAAGCTGGCGTGGTTCGAACGACTGATCCACTACGCGCAGACTCTTCAGGCCAGTGAGCATCCCGTGGTGCTGGCCGGTGACTACAACGTGGTGCTCACCGACCTTGACATCTACAACCCGCGATCCTGGCTGAAGGATGCGTTGCTGCAACCTGAAAGCCGCGAGTGTTATCAGCGCCTGCTGGCCCAGGGCTGGACCGATTCCTTGCGCCATCTGTATCCGGAGGATCGGCTCTATACCTTCTGGGATTATTTTCGCCAGCACTGGCAAAAGAACTCAGGGCTGCGCATCGATCATCTGTTGCTTAACCCGGCGGTGAGTCCTTATCTGCAGGAGGCCGGAGTCGATGCCTGGGTTCGCAACGAGCCCCACGCGAGTGATCATGCACCGACGTGGATTCGGTTGAGTTCGCGCAAGCGGCGTTGATCTTTACGTGTGCGCCGATTGGCTAAATCAATTGTCAGTCGAGCCGCTTTATCCCTTATACATGGCGCCCATCGGCGGAGAAATCCGCGGCCCCCTGCATAAGGACTGAGCAATGAGCGAGCCACACCTGAGCAATCTTGCGTTGTACCTGCAACGCCTGGGCTTCGACGCGCCTCCGGCGCCGACCCTGGAAACCCTGCGCCAACTTCAACTGCGCCACACCGGCGCCTTCCCGTTCGAAAACCTCAGCACGTTGTCGGGTCAGCCGGTGCTTATTGACTTGCCGTCCATCGAGCAAAAGGTCCTGCATGACGGTCGCGGTGGTTACTGCTACGAACTCAACAACCTGTTCCTGGCCTTGCTCCAGGCACTGGGCTTCGACGCTCGCGGCATCACCGGCCGAGTGGTCATGGGCCAACCCGAAGGCGCATGGACCGCCCGTACACACCGCTTGAGCCTGGTAACCCTGGACGGCGTTCGCTACATCACTGACGTCGGCTTCGGCGGCATGGTGCCCACGGCACCGCTGATGCTCGATACCCCGGCCGAACAGCTCACCCCCCACGAACCCTATCGCATCGAACAGCACGAGGATGGCTACACCCTGCGCGCCAACGTCGCCGGCGAATGGCGGGCGATGTACATTTTCGATTTGCAGCGCCAGGAAGACATCGATTACGCCGTTGGCAACTGGTACGTCTCGACCCACCCCGAATCGTCGTTCGCCAGGCAGCTGATGGTGGCGCGCACCGGCGAAGGGTGGCGCCGCACGCTGAACAACGGCAGTTTTGCGATTCATCGGATTGGCAGTGAGACTGAGCGGCGGCAGGTGACTGATGTGGATGAATTGATGGATTTGTTGCGCAGTGAGTTCGGTATTCGGGTGCCGCGGGAGACGGCGTTGCGCCGGGTTATTGAAGGGCTTATTCAACAACCCTGAGCCTCACAGCTGCAGTCCCTCCTGCACCACCGAAAGCAGATTGTCTTCGGTCATGGCAATCGCGTCCGGCTGTTGCCCGGGTTGATCGATCGCCTGCAGCCACCACTGTGTCTCGCCGTGTTCGTTCACGGTTCGCAGCATCGAAAGAGCCTTTGCCTGGGTGCGGATTTCGACCCGTCCGGCACCATCCTCAGTGAAACGAGCGACGGGGTCGAAGGTGATGCTGTGGTGGTTGCCTTCAATCAGTAACTGGTCGATGGCGTAGTCGTAGCTCGCCCCTTCGGGATGACGCTCGAAGACGTGCGTAGGCACTCGCCGGATGTTCAGCCCGGCTTCGCTGAGCGGCGCCAGCCAGGTTTCGATGAGGTGGTACAGGTCGTAAACCTGCGCAGGCCAGCTGTCTATTTGGTGATCTGCACAGAGTGTCTCGTCGGCGCTGGACTGCTGGGTTTGCTTCAGTTTCGCGGCGAGTTGGTCAGCCTTGCTCATGTCGATGTCCTATCGTGGTCTCAGTGAGAGCGTACCTCTATCAAGGTAGTGCACGTCTTGCCTTGCGTCATGTTGCCGGGAGATTTTGACTTCAAGGGGCTGCCGGTTAAGAGTCTCGCTGGCTCGCGTTTTAACGAATATCCCGCCGCCACGTTCCGCTCTTGGGATGAAAGCGCCTGCACGCCACACCCAGTCTCGGGTAAATCCAGGGAATGCCGAACTGGCGAATCGTGAAGTAAAACCGGTAATCGACCAGGCCGGCGAAGGTCGCGAAAAAGTGTACCTCGTCCAGCCATACCAGCTCTGCCAGATAGTACGAGCTGTACAGGCATCCGACGAGGTGTTCGCCCAATACGCTTTGAAGGTCTTTACTGATCAGCGAAAAGCACACGGCTTCTTCAAAGGGGCAATCGAAGTCGGTCACCAACAGATAGCCGGACGCGGTTTCGTATTGGCGCAGCAGCGTGCGACCAGAAATGACCAGCGCTGAGCGGTGGCCGTCGATGATCACCGGTGATGTGTCGGGGCTCGGGTCGTCGGGGTCTTCAGGCCGCCAAAGGGTAAATCGCTCCACGGTGTTCATGGTCGTGAGAGGGCCCGGGATGTTGCGTCACGCTGGATTTTCTGGACTCGGCGCCACGCCCAGTGGGTGATCAGCCCGACTGCCGCGCCATCGATTAGCCAGAACATCCACAGCAACCGCCATTTAGGGTGAAGACAGACCAGTCCGGCGATCGCCACCCCAGCCAACACGCCAGTCACCCAGTTGGCGTAACCCTTGGCGCTGAGCCAGGCGTACAGCGGCGTGAAACCCACGAGCACGGGCACCACGCCAAAGAACACGCCACCGACCAAAAAAGGCAAAAAGACGCCGACGCCAACCCAGAGGCCAATCTCCAGATCAGGGGAATCCATGGCATAGGGCAGGGCAATGGCCAGGGCTTGCACGGCGACCACGGTGCAAAACGCGCCAAAGGTCAGGGGCAGGATCTGGGTAAGGTGTTCGAGTGCTGAGCGATCATTCAAGGTGGCGGCTTCCATGTCCGTAATTGTCCGCCAGGGTGCGGAGCGGCAGAGTTTATCAGGGAAGCTGCGGCGCAAGTCTCCGGTGTGAAATGGCCATGTGTCCATAATCTGACTGGCGAGTTGTATACAACTCTATAGACATTTGTCCTGAGTCTTGCATACAGTGTGCGCATAACAAAAACCAGGGAACCCCCTAATCATGAAAACGCCCCATGTTTCACACCAACGGCCTGAGGACGAAAATCTCGGGATCGGCGCGAATATGGCTTACGGCCTGCAACACGTTCTGACCATGTACGGCGGCATCGTCGCGGTGCCTTTGATCATCGGCCAGGCGGCCGGGCTCTCGCCGGCGGACATCGGTTTGTTGATTGCTGCTTCACTGTTTGCGGGGGGCTTGGCGACATTGCTGCAAACGCTGGGTTTGCCGTTTTTCGGCTGCCAATTGCCGCTGGTACAGGGCGTGTCGTTCTCTGGTGTCGCGACGATGGTGGCGATTGTCAGCAGCGGCGGGGAGGGCGGGTTTCAATCGATTCTCGGGGCGGTGATTGCCGCGTCGTTGATCGGCCTGCTGATCACGCCGGTGTTCTCGCGAATCACCAAGTTTTTCCCGCCGCTGGTCACGGGCATTGTGATCACCACCATCGGCCTGACGCTGATGCCAGTCGCTGCACGCTGGGCCATGGGCGGTAACAGTCATGCCCCGGACTTCGGCAGCATGGCGAACATCGGTCTGGCGGCGGTGACGCTGGCGCTGGTGCTGCTGTTGAGCAAGATCGGCAGCGCGACCATCTCCCGGTTGTCGATTCTGTTGGCGATGGTTATAGGCACGGTGATTGCGGTGTTCCTCGGCATGGCAGACTTCTCATCTGTCACTCAAGGCCCGATGTTTGGCTTCCCGACGCCGTTCCACTTTGGCATGCCGACCTTCCACTTCGCCGCGATCCTGTCGATGTGCATCGTGGTCATGGTAACCCTGGTGGAAACCTCGGCCGACATCCTCGCGGTGGGTGAAATCATCGGTACCAAGGTCGACTCCAAACGCCTGGGCAACGGCCTGCGCGCCGACATGCTGTCGAGCATGATCGCGCCGATCTTCGGCTCCTTCACCCAAAGCGCGTTCGCCCAGAACGTCGGGCTGGTGGCGGTGACCGGGATCAAGAGCCGCTTTGTGGTGGCTACTGGCGGGTTGTTTCTGGTGATCCTCGGTTTGCTGCCGTTTATGGGCCGTGTCATCGCCGCTGTACCGACTTCTGTCCTCGGCGGCGCCGGTATCGTGCTGTTCGGCACCGTGGCGGCCAGCGGTATTCGTACGCTGTCCAAGGTCGACTACCGCAACAACGTCAACCTGATCATCGTCGCCACCTCCATCGGCTTCGGCATGATCCCCATCGCTGCGCCGAACTTCTACGACCACTTTCCAAGCTGGTTCGCCACGATCTTCCACTCGGGCATCAGCTCGTCGGCGATCATGGCCATCGTGCTGAACCTAGCCTTCAACCACCTCACTGCCGGTAACTCCGATCAGCAGTCGGTGTTCGCGGCCGGTACTGAGCGCGTCCTGTGTTATCAGGACCTGGCAGCGTTGCGCGAGGGGGACTATTTCAGCGAAGGCAAACTGCGTGACTGCGACGGGAATGAGATTCCGGTGGTGGAGGCGGACCATGGACCGGCGGAACCGCGCTCGGTGCCTGCGAAAAGCAGTGAGCATGTCTGACTGCACTCAAGGGCGGATCGAGAGGCAGGTTGACACTCGCTCCAGTCATGATTGAAGATCTGAACCGAGGTCTGCAATTGCGCATCCTTGGGCTTGGCCCCCCACCTAGTTGGCAGCAGAGAAGCTGGCTCCCTCTGAAGTAGTGACGACTGGCATGCCGGTCGGATTCTGAACCCAAGGTCATTGGTGGTCTGGAGCTAAAGAATCGCTGCGACTACTCCTCGAAATATTCAAAAGGCGTCCTTCTAGGGCGCCTTTTTTATTGCCTGGAATCTGGTTTGGCAATGGTGCCGACCAAGGTGCCTTCAGCACGTCTCTTGGGATACCAGGTCACGACGTAGTAACCGAAACCACGACGCTCGTTCCTCGGCTCGAGAATGAGTGAGCCGGTGGGGTTTTTGAGTACGGCGACTGAGGGCGCGTTCGCGCTAGTTCGATCGCAGCCGTTTTAATCAGCATGTTCAACGCTGCCTTCGAGGCACGATAGGCATACCAGCCGCCCAAACAGTTATCGCCGATACTGCCAACCTTGGCGGAGAGCACCGCCATCGCGCCACGAGGGTCAAGCAAGGGCAGAAAGGGTGATGTGCTGAATGGCGTCGGCAATGCCTTCCGCGACAGCCAGGGAAAAGCACATCTGCTTTCTGATATTTGCGTTCACCGAGGTGGCTCTCTGTCTGCCGGCAACCAAGTGGGCGACAGCGTGCAATGCCCCTATCACGGTTGGCGTCTTGGCGCGCATGGCATCTGCACTCACATTCCGGCACAGCCGCACCTGCGCATTCCGGCGAAGGCTCGGATCGACGCGTATCCGACATTGGAGCGCTATGGTTGGATCTGGGCTTTTTTGGGTGACCTGCCGGCGCCAGGACGGCCACCTCTACCGACGCTGGACTGGGTCGAAGATTCAGCTGTAAGCGTGGTATCCGGTCATTTCGATTGGGAGGCAAGTTGGGATCGTGTGATCGAAAACGGCCTCGATTTTGCGTATGCACCGTTTGTACATGGCTCGTTTCATCTGTCCGGCCCGTGCGCGACGCTGAAGCTCGAGCTACCGAATGGCTGGCGAATCTACATCGTCTCGGCTCACGTCCCCATCGACGCTAACCGCACACGAACCTGGTGGATGGTGGGAAGAACATTTCTCCGATCTCGACTACTTGATCGAAGGTTTGTTGCCAGCAATATTCGGATATTCGAGCAAGATCATGCCGTGCTCAAAAACGTGCGTCCCGAGCGAGTGCCGGAGTCATGGCAGCAGGAGGTTTCGTTGAAATCCGATGCGCTTCAGATTTCCTTCCGAAAAAGAGTGCAGGCGCTGGAGCAGCGAGGCTGGCGGATTGATGACGAGCGTCTGGCTCGAGAGTTTACGGGACGCAAGGCATGCGCTGTACCCAGCCCCGAGCGTCGTAATATTCGTTCCTGGGCGATTGAGCCTATTCCGGTCGTAGACATCACACACGAACACGAATAGCGCTGCGCGCGGCGGATTATTCGTAACCGTCCGGCCAGTACCCACTCCTGAGATCCTCCAAAATTAGCAAAAATAGTGTCCATCATTTTTTAGTGGACGCTATCTTGGATATCATTGCCCCAGCCCGTCGACCCGGTCGCCGCCCCAACTTCCCGCCAGAGTTCAAACGCAAAGTTGTCGAAGCCACGTTCCAGTCTGGCGCCTCCGTGTCGTTGATCGCTCGCGAACATGACGTCAATGCCAACCTGGTGTTTCGCTGGCGGCAGCAATATCAAGAGGGCTTGTTCGGCCCGGTCAGCCAGAGTGCAACGCTTTTGCCTGTCCAGGTGATCGAGGTGCCAATAGATTTACCGCAAGTCATTCAGTCACCGCCAGAGTGTCATTCCGTGATCGTTGTTGAGGCGGGAAAAGCCAAGCTGCGCATCACTGGCACGCCAGATCCGCAGACGCTGCAAGCCGTCTTGCAGCAGTTACTGCGATGATTGCCCCGCCCGCTGGAACCCGCATCTGGATCGCTGCCGGTGTCACGGACATGCGCCGTGGCTTCGATGGGTTGGCGGCATTGGTGCAGACTCAGCTTGAAGCCGATCCGTTCTCCGGTCAGATCTTTGCTTTTCGCGGACGGCGCGGTGACCGGATCAAATTGCTATGGTGGGACGGCGACGGGTTGTGTCTGTTTTGCAAACGGTTGGAACAAGGACGCTTCGTCTGGCCGCAAGCAACCAGCGGCAGCGTGTCGCTGACGGCTGCGCAGTTGTCGATGCTGTTGGAAGGCATTGATTGGCGCAGGCCAATTCGTACAGCACCCGTCCTCGCGGTCTGACTTGCCACGCTGAAAAAATCCCAAGTAACATTCGGTCATGACTCTCGCGACCGACTCCCTGCCTAACGATCTTCAAGCCTTGAAGGCTCTGGTCTCTGCCCAGCGGGCAGAGATTGAGCGTTTGAAAATGATGATCGCCAAGCTGCGTCGTATGCAGTTTGGTCGCAGCTCCGAGCAACTGGACGCGATGATCGATCAGCTCCAACTGAGTCTTGAAGAGTTGCAAGTCAGCCAGACTGAACTGACGCCGCCAACCGAACCGCCACCTCGCCCTGTCTCTCGGCGCAAGCCATTACCTGAACACCTGCCTCGCGAAATTCACGTCCATCAGCCCGAATCACAGTGTTCTGGTTGTGGTGGGAAACTTCGCCACTTGGGGGAGGATGTGTCTGAGGTGCTGGAGTACGTCCCAGCGCGTTTCAAAGTTCCGCCATGTTCGCCCGAAGCTGGTTTGCCGCTGCTGCGAGCACATCGCTCAGGTACCGACGCCGAGTCGCCCGATAGCCCGAGGCCTTGCAGGCCCTGGGCTACTGGCCCACGTGCTGGTCTCCAAGTTTGTTGACCATTTGCCACTGTATCGACAATGCGAGATCTACGCCCGTGAGGGCGTGGATTTGGAGCGCTCAACTCTGGCCGACTGGGTCGGCCAGAGCAGTCAATTGCTCAGGCCGCTGATCAACGCCCTTGAGCGTCATGTCATGAGCGGCCATAAAGTCCATGCTGACGACACGCCGATTGGTGTACTTGCGCCGGGCAACGGCAAAACCAAAACGGCTCGCCTATGGACATACGTGCGGGACGACCGACCTGCCGGTTACACGACGCCGGCGGCTGTATGGTTTGCCTACTCGCCGGATCGCAAGGGGCAACATCCCCGTGCTCATCTCAAGGGCTTCAGCGGGATCTTGCAGGCTGATGGCTACGCCGGTTTTGCTCAGCTGTATGCTACAGGCACCATTCAGGAAGCTGCCTGCTGGGCTCACGTCCGCCGCAAGTTTTACGATGTCTACACAGACCAGGCTTCACCACTTGCTGGCGAGGCGCTGCAACGGATTGCGGCCCTGTATGCCATCGAAAGCGAGATCCGAGGACAACCGCCAGATCATAGAAAAACGGTTCGGCAAAGTCGGGCGAGTCCACTGCTGGAGCACCTGCACGCGTGGCTTAACCAGACGCTGGCTCAACTGTCGAAAAAATCGACATTGGGCGGTGCAATCCTCTATGCCCTCAACCGGTGGCAGGCTTTAACGCGCTTCTGCGATGATGGCCGAATCGAAATCGACAACAACGCCGCCGAACGGGCGCTGCGCGCCGTCGCGCTGGGCCGCAAAAACTACCTGTTTGCCGGTTCCGATGCCGGCGGAGAACGAGCGGCTGCGATTTACAGCCTGGTGGGTTCAGCCAAGCTCAACGACCTGAACCCGCAAGCCTATTTGACACACGTGCTGGAGCGCATCGCCGACTACCCGATCAATCGGGTCGACGAACTGCTGCCCTGGAACGTTTCTCTCACACTTACTGAGTTCTGCGAGGCTGCCTGATCCATGGCCAAAAATGTTCGCTTGCTAAAACCCGAGCCTGATTTGTTGCTACTGCACATTGAATTGAAATGGATCGAACCTGCCATCTGGCGCCGCGTGGCGGTGCCCGAGAACATTACTTTGAGCAAATTGCACACAGTGATCCAGTTCGCGATGGGCTGGGAAGGTGGGCATCTGCATGAATTTGAAATTGCCGGAGAGAATTACGGCACTCCCGACCCCGATGGATGGGGCCCACCCGTGAACTCCGATGCCCGCAAAACCCTGATCAAAGCGTTGAACGGGAAAAAGACGTTTCGCTACCTCTATGACTTCGGCGATGGCTGGGATCACCGAATCAAAGTTGAAAAGAAATTACCCGCTGTGGCATGTCCTCAGGTGCCGTATTGCATCGACGGCGCCAATGCTTGCCCGCCGGAAGACATCGGCGGTGGGCCAGGTTATGCCGACTTCCTTGAAGTGATGGCTGACCCCAACCACCCAGAGCATGAAGACATGATGGAGTGGCATGGCGGTACCTTCGATCCAACGGTTTTTGAATGGGAGCGCGTCAATCAATGGTTGAAGGAGATTAAGGTCTGAGTTTCAAGGCGGTGTAGCTCGGACGGTTACGATTATTCACCTTGGGGCAAACATCACTCCGGTGTCATGAGCACCACGATACTCATCGTTAATGAACTCCTCATTTGTAGTGATCGTCTCTAAGGCGAACGTTGCAGGCCTTCGTGATGAAGCCCGTAAAAGTCGTTCACCTTTTTTGTGGGGCCAAGGTTTGTTTGAGCCGTTAGCTGTACAAAATAATTATCTGGTATAACTTTTAAAGGCGCCTATTGAGTCATATCGAGGGCTTTGCATGACTAGGCAGACGGGCCGCTTAATCCACCACGCTATCTGTTTTGTTCTGATGCTCCAGAGCGCAGAACTATTTGCTGATTGGCGCGAAGCTTTACCCAATGCTCGTCGGTTGGGTAGCGGGGAGATGCGCGTATTCGGATTCTCCATCTACAGCGCGCAGTTCTGGAGCCCACGCCTGATTGCTGGTGAACCGCTGGGTGCAGATGTGCCTTTTGCGCTGGAGCTGACCTACAGCCGCGCTATTAGTCGCGATGATTTGGTTGAGGCCAGCATCAAGGAAATTCGTCGCCTTTCGCCCAACTCCCTGAATTCAGAGTTGATGGCCCGCTGGGAGCGGGAGATGCGGCAGGCGTTTGTCGATGTGCGTGCCGGTGACCGCATCACCGGAGTCTACATGCCTGGAGAGGGCGTACGTTTTTACGTCGGCGAGAACCTACAGCATGTGGTGAGGGATGATGCGTTTGCCAAAGCCTTTTTTGCCATCTGGCTTGACCCCCGAACACGCAACCCGGAGCTGCGCGCCCAATTGCTGGGTACAGCTAAACCCTGAGACCGTTGAGGAATTGCACATGTTGAAGATAGGGGTACTGCTGCTTTGCATTGGCCTTGCAAGTTGCAGCCGGGTGGATGTGCAAACCTACAGCCAGGAGACGCCCACGCTTGAGTTGCGAGCATTCTTCGAGGGTCGGGTTGAAGCCTGGGGGATGTTTCAAAAGCGTTCAGGCGAGGTCACCAAGCGCTTCCACGTGGAGATCAATGGCCACTCCGAAGGTAGCAGGCTGATCCTCGACGAATCGTTTACTTACAGCGACGGTACTAAGCAAAAACGGGTGTGGACGCTAACCCCAGTTGGTTCTAGTCAATGGCGCGGAACCGCTGGTGACGTGGTGGGTGAGGCGCTTGGTGAGGTGGCAGGCAATACACTGCGCTGGAGATATGTGCTGAGCCTACCGGTGGATGGCAAGGAGTATCAGGTTCAGTTAGACGACTGGATGTACCTTATGGACAAGAACACCATGATTAATCGCTCGTTCATGACCAAGTTCGGGGTGGAGGTAGGCCAGATCACCTTATTCTTCCGCAAGCAGCCTTGAGTCAACGTGCATGGTGTCCGGCCATCCAGTGCAACGCCGGCATCAATATTGCCCATATCAATGCGAGTAGCAGAACGCTAGGCCAAACACCTAGCGGTAGACCTACGTCTGCCAACCTGGCGCCGCCCCAATAGGAGAGAGGCCCAGCAAAGGTTCCTAGTAGGCTGCCCATCCACCAGGGTCGCTTTGTCCAGCTCAGACTGTGACGAAAAGTGCTGGCGAAAAGCAGCCAAAGTATTGCCAGCCACAGCGGCAGAACCAAAGTGACATCGGAAAAGTAGAATAGCCCGAGGTGCAAAAGAGCACTGTCCAGGACCCAACCGCAGGCTGCCACCCGTAACAGACTGCGCCACTCATTAAGGTCGTTGGCAATCCAAATCAGGTGTATAGCTAGGCAGGCGATTGCAATCAGCAGCAGCCACGGCCTTTGCGCACCAAACACACAGGCGAACCAGCCGAGTTGGAACAGCCCAGCGTTCAGCAACAAATGGCCCCGCCCGCTCACGCCTTTAGGCCGAAGGGCTGCGGTCGTGTCCCGGGTTTGGCGAGCAAAAGATGCGCGGTGCCTATGCTTCGCTCTAGGAAGCCACCCTCGCAGTAACACAGGTAGAACTCCCAGAGGCGATAGAACGTCTGGTCGTAGCCTAATGCTTCCAGGTTGTGACGGCTGCGTCGCAGGTTGTAGTGCCACAGGCGAAGGCGAAGTCTATTTGCGTAGTGAAGGCCGAAGTCCTCCATGTGGTGCAGGTTCAGGTCGGTGTCGCGACTGATGCTGTGCAGCATGGCGCTCACTGAAGGCAAGGCACGGCCCGGGAAGATGTAGCGCTAGATGAAGTCGACCGTCTTTTTCGCATGCTCATAGTGCTGGTCTCGAATGGTGATCGCCTGCAATAGCATCAGGCCGTGTTCCATTGGCGCACTGTTTGAAGTAGGTGGGCAGGAAGCGTTGGCCGACTGCCTCGACTGCTAAGCTTATCCACAATTGCTGGGACAGAAATCAGCAATCCGTCCTGGGTCAATTTTCAATCGGCAGGGGTCAGTTTTCAATCAGCGCCAAGGGGGTGCGGCGGAAATCTTGGACTACAGTCAGTCCTTCCCGGCCATCAGGTTTGACGTATCTGAGACGCCAGCCTTTGCGGCCATTGGGTTGGACTAGAAGGTAAAGGCCGTCGCCGTCGAAAAGCTTGTAGGCGCGGTCTGTGGGCTTGGCCGAACGGCAAGCGGAATCGGGGAGTGGAGCAGTGGTGCGCGACATAAGGGTACTCCCTATTATCGAACTGACCTTTATCCCAAACTCTACCCTTAAAACGGCTGGTACCCACCGGGATCCGACGGAACGCCAAAACGAAAAAAACCCGCCAGAAGGCGGGTTTTTCGGGGGTTTCAGAGGTTTTGGAAGCCTTCTCTGGAACTTTGTCTGGCTCCACGACCTGGACTCGAACCAGGGACCCAGTGATTAACAGTCACTTGCTCTACCAACTGAGCTATCGCGGAATGGCGTGTATGTTACTGATTCAAAAAGAGAAGTCAAGCACCTGTTAGCCACTTGGCAGCTTCATGGGGACGGACGGTGGTTTATCGACCGTGGGCGGTTACCAGAATCGCCTCAGAGGTCTACCATGGCCGCCCGGAAGTGGTTACACGCGCTGCCGGCCATTCGCCGAAAAGGTAAGCGCCATGAATCACCCAACCAACACACCTTGCCATAATGGGGTGTTCGCATGAGCATCGCTCAGATCAGCCTGCCCAAAGGCGTCGGCCCTCACGCCGAAAAACTGTTCGACGCAATCACTCAGGCCAGCAGCGCTGATGAATTGAACCGTGCCGGGGGCAAGGCCGAAGGGTTTGTCCTGGGCCTGGAAAGCGCCAAGGCCATCAAAAGCCAGGTCGCCGAATCGCTCTACGTCGCCTATGACGACGCTGCCAGCCAGCGCGCAACCGAACTGGCCTAACCGCCGAAGGTGACGGTGGCGACCATCAATTTGGCGTACAACATCGTTGCGGCCAGTTGCACCAGCCACAAGGCCAGGCCGCCGAGAAACACGCCGGCAGCGACTTGCATCACCAGGTTGTTACTGCGTTTGGCCGGGGTGCGAGGCACGAAGAGGTCCAGCTCATCTCGGTCGGCGCGTAGGTCATCGTTTTTCATGTCGGCTCTCAAAAATTCTCGGGTGTACATAAAACCTTGTGGGAGCGGGCTTGCTCGCGAAGGCGGCGGCACATTCAGCATCAATGTGACTGATCGGCCGCTTTCGCGAGCAAGCCCGCTCCCACATTTGATCTGCGTGCAGTCTAGAGCGGTCGTTCGCTGCGCTGGGAATTTTCTGAGGCAAATAAAACGGGAAGCCCAAGGGCTTCCCGTTTTTTTACCATTCGACGACTCAGATCACCGCAACGATGGCCTTGGTCACAACGTCGATGTTGCTCTGGTTCAACGCGGCAACGCAGATGCGGCCGGTGTCCAGGGCATAGATACCGAACTCGCTGCGCAGGCGGGTCACTTGCTCAACCGTCAGGCCGGAGTAGGAGAACATGCCGCGCTGACGACCGACGAAGCTGAAGTCACGTTGTGGCGCGTTTTTCGCCAGCAGGTTGACCATCTGGATGCGCATGCCGCGAATCCGCAGGCGCATTTCCGCCAGTTCTTCTTCCCATTGAGCGCGCAGCTCCGGGCTGTTCAGCACGGCGGCGACGATGCTTGCACCGTGGGTCGGCGGGTTGGAGTAGTTGGTGCGGATCACACGTTTGACTTGCGACAGCACGCGCGCGCTTTCTTCTTTCGATTCGCTGACGATCGACAGGGCGCCCACGCGCTCGCCGTACAACGAGAAGGATTTGGAGAACGAGCTGGAAACGAAGAACGTCAGGCCCGATTCAGCGAACAGACGCACGGCAGCGGCGTCTTCGTCGATGCCATCGCCAAAGCCCTGGTAGGCCATGTCGAGGAACGGTACGTGACCTTTGGCTTTCACCACGTCCAGTACGTTTTTCCAGTCCGCCGGGCTCAGGTCCACGCCGGTCGGGTTGTGGCAGCACGCGTGCAGCACAACGATCGAACCGGACGGCAGGGCGTTCAGGTCTTCCAGCAGGCCGGTACGGTTAACGTCGTGGGTCGCAGCGTCGTAGTAGCGATAGTTCTGAACCGGGAAACCGGCTGTTTCGAACAGCGCGCGGTGGTTTTCCCAGCTCGGGTCGCTGATCGCCACGACGGCGTTCGGCAGCAGTTGCTTGAGGAAGTCGGCACCGATTTTCAGTGCGCCAGTACCGCCAACGGCTTGGGTGGTGATGACGCGGCCTGCAGCGATCAGTGGCGAGTCATTGCCGAACAGCAGTTTTTGCACGGCCTGGTCGTAGGCAGCTATGCCGTCGATCGGCAAGTAGCCACGGGAAGCGTGTTGAGCGACGCGAATCGTCTCGGCTTCGACAACGGCGCGCAGGAGTGGAATTCGCCCCTCCTCGTTGCAGTAAACACCGACCCCCAGGTTGACCTTGTTGGTACGAGTATCGGCGTTGAATGCTTCGTTGAGGCCCAGGATTGGATCACGTGGTGCCATTTCGACAGCGGAGAACAGGCTCATTTTGCGGCGGCTCTGAATGGAAAGTGGAGGGACGTGTCGCGCTCCAGCCGAATGCACTAGAGCGGTGCACAAACGGGGAGCTAGTATAGAGGCCATCCGCGATTGATGGCGACAGACGATTCGGCTTTTACGGTAAGTTTTTCCGATTATTTTTTGACCGTTAGTCGATTGGCATCGTCAAAGGTTTTACCCGATGTAGGACGTTTGCCTTGAAAGCGCGGGCAATCGGCTCCACATTGAGCACAATCCAGTTTTTTCCTCGGGCGACATCGGTCGTTTGCGGTCTTTCCCGTTGCTGCCCGGTTCGCCCGGACAGGCGCGAACCCAGAGGTTTTTCATGTCTGAATTCCAGCTAGTCACCCGCTTCGAGCCCGCCGGCGATCAGCCGGAAGCCATCCGCCTGATGGTCGAGGGCATCGAAGCCGGGCTGGCGCACCAGACGTTGCTCGGTGTGACCGGCTCGGGCAAGACCTTCAGCATCGCCAATGTGATCGCCCAGATTCAGCGTCCGACCCTGGTGCTGGCGCCGAACAAGACCCTGGCCGCGCAGTTGTACGGTGAGTTCAAGGCGTTCTTCCCGAACAACGCCGTCGAATACTTCGTTTCGTACTACGACTACTACCAGCCCGAAGCCTACGTGCCGTCATCGGATACGTTCATCGAGAAAGACGCCTCGATCAACGACCACATCGAGCAAATGCGGCTGTCCGCGACCAAGGCGCTGCTGGAGCGCAAAGACGCGATCATCGTCACCACGGTGTCGTGCATCTACGGTCTGGGCAGTCCGGAAACCTATTTGAAGATGGTGTTGCACGTGGATCGCGGCGACAAGCTCGATCAGCGTGCATTGCTGCGTCGCTTGGCTGACTTGCAGTACACCCGCAACGACATGGAGTTTGCCCGTGCGACCTTTCGGGTCCGCGGGGATGTGATCGATATCCACCCGGCTGAATCCGATTTCGAAGCGATCCGCATCGAGCTGTTCGATGACGAAGTCGAGAGCCTGTCGGCCTTCGATCCGCTGACCGGCGAAGTGATCCGCAAGCTGCCGCGTTTCACGTTCTATCCGAAAAGCCACTACGTGACCCCGCGAGAAACCCTGCTGGGTGCCGTCGAAGGGATCAAAGTCGAATTGCAGGAGCGCTTGGACTACCTGCGCTCCAACAATAAACTCGTTGAGGCCCAGCGCCTGGAGCAGCGCACCCGTTTCGACCTCGAGATGATCCTCGAACTGGGTTACTGCAATGGTATCGAAAACTACTCGCGCTACCTGTCGGGCCGCGAATCCGGCCAGGCGCCGCCGACTTTGTTTGACTACCTGCCGGCTGACGCCCTGCTGGTGATCGACGAATCCCACGTCAGCGTGCCGCAGGTCGGCGCCATGTATAAGGGCGACCGTTCGCGTAAAGAGACGCTGGTGGAATACGGTTTCCGTCTGCCGTCCGCGCTGGATAACCGGCCGATGCGTTTCGATGAGTTCGAAAACATCAGCCCGCAGACAATCTTTGTCTCGGCCACGCCGGGCAATTACGAGGCAGAGCATGCCGGTCGCGTGGTCGAGCAGCTGGTGCGTCCGACTGGCCTTGTAGACCCGCAAATCGAAATCCGCCCGGCGTTGACCCAGGTTGACGATTTGCTCTCGGAAATCGGCAAGCGCGTGGCGTTGGAAGAGCGGGTACTGGTCACCACGCTGACCAAGCGCATGTCCGAAGACTTGACCGATTACCTGGCCGACCACGGCGTGCGAGTGCGTTATCTGCACTCGGACATCGACACCGTGGAGCGGGTCGAAATCATCCGCGATCTGCGCCTGGGCACCTTCGATGTGCTGGTGGGGATCAACCTGCTGCGTGAAGGCCTGGACATGCCGGAAGTCTCGCTGGTGGCGATCCTCGATGCGGACAAGGAAGGCTTCCTGCGTTCCGAACGCTCGCTGATCCAGACCATCGGCCGGGCGGCGCGCAACCTCAATGGTCGGGCAATTCTCTATGCGGATCGCATCACCGGTTCCATGGAGCGGGCGATCGGCGAAACCGAGCGTCGTCGCGACAAGCAGATCGCCTTTAACCTGGCCAATGGCATCACGCCCAAGGGCGTGTTCAAGGACGTTGCCGACATCATGGAAGGCGCCACTGTGCCGGGTTCGCGCAGCAAGAAGCGCAAAGGCATGGCCAAGGCCGCCGAGGAAAACGCCAAGTACGAAGCCGAACTGCGCTCACCGGGCGAGATCGCCAAGCGTATCAAGGCGCTGGAAGAGAAAATGTACCAACTCGCCCGCGACCTGGAGTTCGAAGCCGCGGCGCAGATGCGCGACGAGATTGGCAAGTTGCGTGAGCGGTTGATTACCGTCTGAGTCTTACGGTGGCTGTTATGGCCTCTTCGCGAGCAAGCCCGCTCCCACATTTGTCCGGCCGGACGCGGTC
Organism: Pseudomonas sp. ANT_J28; assembly: GCF_008370005.1. Classification (NCBI taxonomy): domain Bacteria; kingdom Pseudomonadati; phylum Pseudomonadota; class Gammaproteobacteria; order Pseudomonadales; family Pseudomonadaceae; genus Pseudomonas; species Pseudomonas sp. ANT_J28. The sequence goes on along the minus strand of NZ_VOBM01000056.1, from coordinate 4,486 downwards.
AAATGTGGGAGCGGGCTTGCTCGCGAAGGCGTCCGACGAAACACCACAATTTTCAGCTAGTGTGCTTCTCCAGCCTTCAACCCCGCCGGCAACGCCTTGGTCAACAACACCGCCAACATGCTGACCCCCAGCGCAATCCCGACAAAGTGAAACGCATCGTTGTAAGCCATGATCGACGCCTGTTGATGCGCAATTTCACTGAGCTTGCCCAGCGCGGCCGTCTCACTGCCAAGCCGATCCGTCAGCGACTTCATGCGCTCGGCCACCTGCGGGTTGGTCGGCACAATCGCTTCACGTAAATAATCAAAGTAAGTCTTGGTTCGCGCATCCAGCAACGTGGCGAGGAGGGCAATGCCGATCGCGCCGCCGAGGTTGCGCAGGATGTTGAACAGGCTCGACGCCGACCCTGCGTCTTGCGGCAAGATGTAGGCGGTAGCGATCAACGAGATGGTCACCATGATCAACGGCTGGCCCAGCGCGCGGATGATCTGGATTTGATTGAACTGCGGCCCGGCGAAGTCCGGGTTCAGTACGCCCGATGAAAAACTCGCCAATCCAAATAGCCCGAAACCCAGCGTGCACAGCCATTTCGGCGAGACGTACTTCATCAGCTTCGGCACCAGCGGAATCAGAAACAGCTGCGGCACGCCCATCCACATGATCACTTCGCCGATTTGCAAGGCGTTGTAGTTCTGGATCTGCGCCAGGTACAGCGGCAACAGGTAGATCGAGCCGTACAATCCGACACCCATCCCGACGCTGGAAATACTCGATAAACCAAAGTTTCGATTACGCAGGATGCCGAGGTTGATCAGCGGATTGGGTTTGGACGTCTGCACGATCACAAAGGTGATCAGGCTGACCAGCGCGATGCTGCCCAGGGTTACGATCAGGCTCGATTCCAGCCAGTCCTTGCGATGGCCTTCCTCCAGAAACACCTGCAAACAACCGAGGCCGACGCCCAGCGTGAGAATGCCCAGGTAGTCGGTGCTTTTCAGCAGTTCCCAGTGGGCTTCTTTCTTCTCCAGGCCGTACATCAGGCCGGCGATCATGATCAGGCCCGGCGGAATGTTGATGTAGAAGATGTATTCCCAGCCCCAATTCTCGGTCAGCCAGCCACCGAGGGTCGGGCCGATAGAGGGCGCAAAAGTTGCGGTCATGGCGAACATGGCCATGCCTTTGGCGCGGTGGTGTTCGGGGAGTTTGATCAGCGTGAGGGTGAACGCCAGCGGGATCAGCGCGCCGCCGGTGAAACCCTGCAAGGCACGGAAGACAATCATGCTTTCCAGGCTCCAGGCCATGGAGCAGAGCAGGGAAGCGGCGAGAAACCCGAGGGAAACCCACACTGCCAGCCGTCGCGCCGAGAGCAACTGCACCAGCCACGCCGTCAGCGGGATCATGATGATTTCCGCCACCAGGTACGAGGTGGAAATCCATGAGCCTTCTTCCAGGGTCGCCGACAGCGCGCCTTGAATATCCTTGAGCGACGAGTTGGTGATCTGGATGTCGAGCACCGCCATGAAGGCGCCGAGCATCACGCTCATTACTGCAATCCAGTCCCGCCGGGTCGGTTCGCCGACCGGACGGATCAGTTGATCACCGGCCATCGTCAGGCGTGTCTTTGATGTTCACTTTGGCGGTGACCGACATGCCCGGACGAATCTTGCCTTGCAGCGGATTGTTCGCGGCGAAGGTCAGTTTTACCGGAATCCGTTGTACGACTTTGGTGAAGTTGCCGGTGGCATTGTCCGGCGGCAACAGGCTGAACTGCGCACCCGAAGCGGCAAACAGGCTGTCGACTCGTGCTTCGATGGGCGTGTTGCTGTAGGCATCGAACGTCAGTTCGGCTGTTTGGCCGGGCTGCATGTGGCCAATCTGGGTTTCCTTGAAGTTGGCCTGAATCCAGATGTCCTGATCCGGGACGATCGACATCAGGTAAGCACCTGCCTGCACATACTGGCCTTCGCGGGCGGCGCGCTGGCCGATCAGGCCGCTGATGGGCGAGTGGATTTCGCTACGGGTCAGGTTCAATTCGGCCTGGGCCAGATCGGTTTTGGCGTTGGCGATCATGGCGTCGAGGCGTTTGATCTCGGCGGCCAGGGAGTTGATTTGTTGGCGCTGACTTTGGGCGTCCGCCTGGGCCTTGGTCACTTGCGAGCGGGCGATGTGGTTGTCGGCGGAGAGGGTGGTCACCCGTTCTTCCGAGACGTAGCCGGGTTTGCGCAGGGTCTGCGCGCGAGACAAATCGATCTGCGAACGACCGAGGCTGGCTTGGCTGGATGCGACTTGCGCCTCGCTGGCGGCGATCAGGCTGGCTTGCTGAGTGAGTTTGCTTCGGGCTTGCACGCGTTCGGCTTCACGGGTGGCGAGGGCGGCATTGGCGCGGTCGACGGCGAGGTGGAAGTCATCGCCTTCGAGCTTGATCAGCAGCTGACCTTTCTCGACGTGCTGGTTGTCCTGCACCAGCACCTGTTCGATGCGCGCGCCCAATTGGCTCGACACACGGGTGATCTCGCCCTGGACATAAGCGTTGTCGGTGCTTTCATAGAATCGCCCCTTGAAGAACCACTGGGCGAAAAAGCCCCCGGCAATCAGCAGGACGAGCAGCAGGAAAATAAACAGGCGACGCTTGAGTTGGGCAGGCATGGGCAGACTGTAGTCGAGAAATTGTAAGGGAAGTTATCAGCGGTCAAATCTGGCATACAGCGAATGATGGGTAAATGCCATCGGCTGATAATCGGCCATTCACCGAGGCTAGAGCGCGTTGTAGACGCAACCTTGGCTTAAATGCCCTGCTCACTGGAGCCGGGCGGGCAACGCCTGTTACCATTCGCCCTTTGTTTTATCTTCATTTCGAGACTTGCCATGACCACCGTCCGCACTCGCATCGCGCCATCGCCTACCGGGGACCCCCACGTAGGTACCGCTTACATCGCTTTGTTCAACTACTGCTTTGCCAAGCAGCACGGCGGTGAGTTCATCCTGCGGATCGAAGACACCGACCAATTGCGTTCGACCCGCGAGTCCGAACAACAGATTTTCGACGCCCTGCGCTGGTTGGGTATCGACTGGAGCGAAGGCCCGGACGTTGGCGGCCCGCACGGTCCTTACCGTCAGAGCGAGCGTGGCGACATCTATCAGAAGTACTGCCAGCAATTGGTCGAGATGGGCCACGCTTTCCCGTGCTTCTGTACGGCCGAAGAACTCGACCAGATGCGCGCCGAGCAAATGGCCCGCGGCGAAACCCCGCGTTACGACGGCCGTGCGCTGTTGCTGTCCAAGGAAGAAGTCGCTTCCCGCCTGGCCGCTGGCGAGCCGCACGTGATCCGCATGAAAGTGCCGAGCGAAGGCGTTTGCGTGGTGCCGGATATGCTGCGTGGCGACGTCGAGATCCCGTGGGATCGTATGGACATGCAAGTGCTGATGAAGACCGACGGCCTGCCGACGTACTTCCTGGCCAACGTGGTCGATGACCACCTGATGGGCATCACCCACGTTCTGCGCGGCGAAGAATGGCTGCCCTCGGCCCCGAAACTGATTCTGCTGTACGAGTACTTCGGCTGGGAACAACCAGAGCTGTGCTACATGCCGCTGTTGCGTAACCCGGACAAGAGCAAGCTGTCCAAGCGCAAGAACCCGACCTCGGTGACGTTCTACGAGCGCATGGGTTTCATGCCGGAAGCGATGCTCAACTATCTGGGTCGCATGGGCTGGTCGATGCCGGACGAGCGCGAGAAGTTCTCGCTGCAGGAAATGGTCGACCACTTCGACCTGAGCCGCGTCTCCCTCGGCGGGCCGATTTTTGACATCGAGAAACTGTCGTGGCTCAACGGTCAGTGGCTGCGTGATTTGCCGGTGGAAGAGTTCGCTTCGCGCCTGCAAACATGGGCGCTGAACCCGGAATACATGATGAAGATCGCGCCGCACGTGCAGGGTCGGGTTGAAACCTTCAGTCAGGTCGCACCGCTGGCCGGTTTCTTCTTCGCCGGTGGCGTGAACCCGGACGCCAAGCTGTTTGAATCCAAGAAGCTGTCGGGCGATCAGGTGCGTCAGTTGATGCAGTTGATTTTGTGGAAGCTGGAAAGCCTGCGTCAGTGGGAGAAGGACAGCATCACCGCAACGATTCAAGCGGTGGTCGAATCCCTGGAGCTGAAGTTGCGTGATGCCATGCCACTGATGTTTGCCGCCATCACTGGTCAGGCCAGTTCGGTATCGGTGCTGGATGCGATGGAAATCCTCGGTCCGGACCTGACCCGTTTCCGTCTGCGCCAGGCGATCGACTTGCTGGGCGGCGTGTCGAAGAAGGAAAGCAAGGAGTGGGAAAAACTCTTGGGCAACATCGCCTGATTCCCACTGTTCTCTGTAATTGGATGGACTCGCCCAAGCCGAGGCGTCAATGCGCCACGGTGGCAGTCTAAACAGCCAACGACAGCGAGGGCGAGTCCATGAAAAATCATAGTTCGATTGATCAATCCCTGTCTTCTTC